>NZ_JBSGFZ010000023.1:0-172621 GCF_053603655.1 Kribbella sp. NPDC004138 | reverse complement strand
CCTCGAGGGCGACTTTCCCGGTGGCGAGGTCGACATCATCTACCGTTTCACCCTTGTCGACGGCCTCATCGGCAGGCTCGAGATCGCTCCCTGACTCCGCCGGTTCTCATGAGGTGCGCGTTTCCGACGGGCTGACGCACGGGCCTGAGGACCACACGACCGCTACATGCCCGAGAACTCCGCCTACGCCTACCGCCGCGACCTCCCCAACGCCGAGCTGCACCTGTTCGATGGCGGACACTGGAGACCCACCTCGATGAGGTTCTCCCCTTCCCGCGCACAGGGATCGGGGCGTAGGAGAGCCGGTGTGGCGGACGTCGCGGCTCTCCAGACCTGTGCCTCGACGTGCTCCAGGGCGCGGCCGGTAGATGCGAGTTTGTGTGGCGGATCCCTCGGCAACCGGGATCGAGCGGCGGCAGTTGAATTTCACTGCTGGTCGGCTCATATGCAGCGCCAGTCCGGTTTAGACCACCAGAGGTGGCACCGGTCGTACTTCCAACGCGCTCTCTGCTCCGTCAGTGCTCCGTGGAAGGCTGACAAACGTCGGTCATCAGTAGGTGCCGATGATCACAAAACCGCAGGTCACGGGCCTGTTTACGAAGGTTCGCGCAACACGCTGCCCAGGCGAGCCAGCGCCACACATCGGAAGCTGGCAAAAGCCAAGCAGAGCAGGCGTTAGTAGTCGCCGTACACCTGGACCTTGGTGCCGATCGGGGTTTCGGTGAAGATGTGGTGGATCTCGGGGCGGAGGACGCGGACGCAGCGGTGGCTGGCGGGGTAGGGCTTGACGAGGGAGTTGGCGCGGGAGCCGTGCAGGGCGATGCCGGGGCGGTCCTTGAGGAAGTACAGCGAGTCGTACATGTACGCGTCCTCGTACAGGCTGCTCTCGTGGGCGCCGGCCCACTTGCGCCAGACCTTGCCGGTGCGATTCGGGGTCTCGTAGCCGGGGCCGCCGGTGGAGATCCAGACGATCCGCTTGTAGGTCTTCCCAACGATCTGGTACAGGATCTGGCAGGTCTTGTTGACGTAGATCCCGGGCTCGCGGGTCGGCGCCGGGCGATTCGTTGCGTTGAGCACCGAGTATGCGTCGTTCAGCGTCAGGCCGGCGCGGCTGACCGGCAGGCCGTGCGTCTCGCGCCACGCGCACAGCGCCTGCTTGGCGCGGGCTGTGATGTCGCCGTCGATGTCGCCGACCGGGTAGCCGAGCTTGTCCAGCTGCCGTTCCACGCGCAGCGCGTAGTACGCCGGCTTCTGCTTCACCCTGGGCTTCGGCTTCACGGTCGGCTTGGCCGTCGGCTTCGCAGTCGCCGTCGGTGTCGGCGCCGGGGTGCTGCTGGTGGCGGGGGATTGTGTCGGGGAAGGCGTCGACTCGCTCGCGGCCACGTCCGAACAGCCGGCGAGTACGAACGAACACAGCACGGCACCGGCAACGAGACCACGTCGACGTGACACGGATTCCCCTCTCCCTCAGCATTTTCAGAGTCGCAGAGCCACGCCGAGTAGGCGTGCAACGACCCGCCGAGACTAATGTGCGAGAGGGTTCAAACCACCGTCCGTCACCGAACCGTTGCCGAGCTCCGGCGCCGGGTCGTCGCGCAACCTGCTGTACAGGTAGCCGTCCCGGTACCGGCCGGCGCGGAACTCGCACCCGCGGATCACGCCTTCGAGCCGGAAACCCGCCTTTTCCAGCGATTTCTGCTCGGCGAGGTTCTCCGGATGTGTCGCCGCCTGGATCCGGTACGCCGGCGTGTGCTCGAACAGGTACGCCGTCAGCATCGCCTGCGCCCGCCAGCCGATCCCACGTCCGCGGTGCTCGGGCAGCAGCGCGATCCCGATCTCCCAGTAGTTGGTGACACTGTCGAACGACCCCGAGCGCCACGACACGATCCCGGCCGTCGTGTCCCCGGTCCGAACCATCAGCCGGGAATCCTCAACGCCGAGGAATCCGTCCTCGGCGAATCGCCGAACCGGCGCCTGCGCATCCCGGAACCCACCCCAGTCGAGCCCGATCAGCCCAGGCTCCACCGCGAACCGCTGCAACAGCGGCACATCCTCCGCACGCACCGGCGTCAGCACGACATCCATGTCTGCCGCGGTGAGGTTCTACAGACCCAGGTCGCGGAGGAACTCAGGCTTGTAGGCCTGCATCACCACGTACCGCGGGTCCGGGACCTCCATGTTCGCGTTCTTCGCGGCGTCCTCGGTGGCGTCGTGCGGGCCGACCGGGACGCTCGGGTCGGCCCAGTCCTGCTCCTCGGCGTTCCACCGGGTGATCGTGTAGTGCGCCTCGAGGCGGTCGTCGGCCACCAGCTCCTTGGCGGTGCGCTCAGCCTCCTGCGCGTCCTCGAGCGTGTGCGTGTACATCAGCATCCGGTTCCCGTCCCGGGTCACCGTCACCTGACTCCCGAGCCGCTTCTGCGCATCGTCGTCGAGATCGATCGCCCGCAACCGCTCCCAGAACGTCAACCCGTGCTCGTCGTTCCCGAGCACGACCTCAACCCGAAACTCCTCATCCGCCATGCCCACACCTTATCCAGTGAGGGCCGGGCCAGCCGGAACGGGCTCGGCGGCGGGCAGCGGACCACCGCAGCACATCTTGTACTTGATCCCGGAACCGCACCAGCACGGCTGATTGCGCGGCGGCGGCCACTCGATACGTCGGCCGTCGGACAGCTTCTCGTGCTGGACCCCGGCGTCTCGCAGGCAGTCCAGCAAGCCGCCGTACGTCCAAGTCGCGATCGTGGCGCACTGTCCGTGAGCGCGCAGCTCTCGCTCGACCACGCGGCAGTAGCTGTTCGCATCCACGCCGACGAACTGCCGGCGCCACCGAATGGAGTTTTCGAACTCGCTGCGATCCCAGACTTGAATGCAGCCGTCGCTCACCGTCGGCCGGTCGAGCAGGTTGTTCAGGTCTGCCTCTCTGTCCGAATACTCGTCGTCCCCCTGATCTCCGAGCAGATCGATGCCGTCGAGCGGCAGCCCCAGTTTCCATTTGACCCGTCGCCTGCCGGTCACCAACTCCCGGACCCGGTAGGTGTTGACAACATCGTCGGCAGTCAGTGCGTCGGCCGCGATCTCGTACCAGCGCAGGGCCTCGTCAAGGTCACCGCGCCGCTCCAGAAGCTCAGCGGCGCCGCGCCACGCGGAACTGTAGATCCGCCCGGTACTCATGACGGCGTCGAGTTCGCTCCGAGCCTCGCCCTCCCGGCCGACGGCGAACAGGAAGTCGGCATGGTCCACCCGGGCGCTGTCGCCGGCTGTACCTCCTTCGCTGATCAATTGCCGCCAGATCGCCAACGCGCGCTGAGGTCTTCCCAGCCTCGTGTGCTCGTTGGCGATGATGAGCAAGGCGAAGGTGCGGCCAAGTTCTGTAGTGGTCCAGTGATCGCGGAGTTCGTCCACCATGGGATCGTCCATGCCGGGGAAAGTATTCGGATCCGCCCCGGAGTGGGCGTGCTGATGCGAACCTGTGGATATCTCCCAGGCGCGCGTGTGACGAATCGCCAGGCCATCACAATGGGGCTTTCGGCGTGGACCGCCGCGTGGACGCTGCGGATTCCGCAGATTGTGATGCGGGGGGGCGTTCAATATGTGGCGCCGCAGAATCGGGATGGTTCGATCGACTACAGTTCTTAGTCATGGAGCTGAGGCACTTGGAACACTTCGTGGCGGTGGCCGAGGAGAAGCACTTCACGCGGGCCGCCGAGGCGATGTCGATCTCCCAGTCGGGTCTGTCCGCCTCGATCCGCGCGCTCGAGCGTGAGCTGCGCGCCTCGCTGTTCGTGCGCAACACCCGGAGCGTGGAGCTCACCGAGGCGGGCCGGGCGCTGCTGTGCGAGGGCCGCCGTACGCTCGCCGCCGCCGAGGCCGCGAAGGACGCGGTCGCCGCAGTCCAGGGCCTGCTGCGCGGTCACCTCACCGTCGGGCTGGAGCAGTGCCTCGGGGTGGTCGACGTACCGGCGCTGCTCGCCAAGTTCCGCTCCGCGTACCCAGGGGTCGAGATCGAGGTCCGCCAGGGCGGCTCCACCCCGATGCTGGACGAACTCGCCTCCGGCCGGCTCGACGTCGCCTTCGTCGCGACCGCCGGCGACCCGGTCGACGGCCTCGACCTGCGACCGCTGTCGCGGGAGTCGATGGTGCTCGTCTGCGCCCCCGACCACCGGCTGGCGAAGGCGTCCGGTGTGACGCTCGACGATCTGGCGGGGGAGTCGTTCGTCGACTTCGACCGGACCTGGGGCGCCCGCGCGATCTCCGACCGCGCGTTCGCCGATGCCGGGGTCGCGCACCCGGTCACCATCGAGGTCAACGACGTGCACACCCTCCTCGCGCTCGTCGCCCACAACCTCGGCGTGGCCCTCGTCCCGGAACGGATCGCCGCCAAACGCGGTGACCACGTCACGGTCGCCCTCGCCCCCGGCGCCGCGTCGCACTGGCAGGTCTCGGTCGCCGTACCGACCGGAACCGCCGCCTCCCTCGCCGCCGACGCCCTGCTCGGCATGCTTCCGACGACGGCGGTCCACGCTTAGAGAAGCGTGCCGCCCACCGGTGTCAGGCGGGCCAGCACCGCCTCGATGCGCGTCAGCGTGTCCGGGTGCAGCGTGATGTCCGCGGCCGCCAGGTTCTCGACGATGTGTGCCGGCGTACGGCTGCCGGGAATCGGTACGACCGCCGGATCCTGGTGCAGCAGCCACGCGAGAGCAAGCTGACTGCGCGTGATGCCGAGGTCGGTGGCGAGCGCCTGCAGCGCCTCGTACGACGCGTTGTTCGCCTGCAGACTCGCGGCGTCGAAGCGCGGCGCGTTGTTCCGGAAGTCGTCCTTGTCCAGCGCCTGCACGGTGCCGGTCAGGAAGCCGGCTCCGAGCGGGCTCCACGGTACGACGCCGACGCCGAGTTCGCGCGCCACGTCGAGCAGCTCCGGGTCGATCGGCCGCCACATCGACCACTCGGTCTGTACGGCGGCGATCGGGTGTACGTCGTACGCGCGCCGCAGCTCCTGCGGGGTCACGTTGCACACGCCGAGGTGTCGTACCTTGCCGTCGGCAACGAGTTCGGCCATCGCGCCGACGGTATCCTCGATCGGCACCTGCGGGTCCGGGAAATGCAGGTAGTACAGGTCGATCGCGTCGACGCCGAGGTTGCGCAGGCTCTCATCGGCGTACTGCTGGACGTATTTCGGCTCCGCGTTGACCAGCAGCTGCTCGAATGCGAACCCGACGTCTTTTGGATGCGGCTCCGCGCCGTCGCTCAGCCGCAGTCCGAACTTCGTCGCGACGGTGACCTCGTCGCGCCTTCGACGGATCGCCCGGCCGACCAGCTTCTCGTTGTGCCCGTCGTCGCCGTACGCGTCGCTGGTGTCGATGAACGTCCCGCCGGCGTCGATCGCCGCGGTCAGCGCGGTGAGCGCCCGGTCGTCGTCGATCGCGCCGTACATGCCGGGGGAGAGCACCATCGCGCCGAAGCCGATCGCCGGGACGTCGAGCCCGCCGAGGTTGCGTGTGTTCGTCATGCGCCCAGCATCGATCGGCCGGTGCCGGTTGCACCAAGACCTGTTGGTATAACCGTTGGTTATGGACGCGCACCTGCGGGAACTCCGGTACTTCGTGGCCGCCGCCGAGGAGTCGACCGTGACCGCCGCGGCGGCGCGCCTGTTCGTCTCCCAGCCCGCGCTGTCCAAGCAGCTCCGCGCCCTCGAGCGGCGGCTCGGCTTCGACCTCTTCTCCCGTCAGCCGCGCGGCCTGGAGCTGACGTCGCAGGGGAGTGCGCTACTCCCGGTGGCGCGGGACGTGCTCGCAGCCTGGGACCGCGGGTACGCCGACGCACGCGCCGCTGCTCACCCGCAGCAGCTCGTCGTCGGCATGCAGACTGCTGTCGGGCGGGACCTGCAACGCCCGGCCGTCGCACGCTTCCGCTCCATGCTTCCGGGGTGGACGGTTTCGCTCCGCCTGGTCGGCTGGGACGACCCGACCGCCGGGCTCGGCGACGGCACCAGCGATGTGGCGTTCGTCTGGCTCCCGGTCGCCGGCGATTTCGCGACCCGCGTCCTGATCACCGAGCCTCGCTGGGTCGCTCTGCCCGATCAGCACCCGCTGGCCGACCGCGACGAGATCCCCTTCGCGATGCTCCTCGACGAGCCGTTCGTCGCCCTGCCCGCAGCCGCCGGCCCGCTCCGCGACTTCTGGCTCGCCGTCGACGAGCGCCCCCGCCCACCGGTGGTAGCGGCCGAGGCCACGGCCGCCGACGAGGTCCTCGAACTCGTCACCGCCGGCGTCGGCGTAGCCCTCCTCGCCGTCGGCAACGCCAGCCTGTACCAACGCCCCGGCCTGACCTGCCGCCCCGTCCCCGACCTCCCACCCGCCCAACTAGCCGTCGCCTGGCGCTCCGACGACACCCGCATGCCAGTCCAACACTTCATCGATTGCGTCCAGTTCTGACGTTCGCTAGGCCGGCAGCCGACAGCAGGTAACGCGCGGGCCCCGAGCGCGATTAAGCCTGCAGCAGCTGTTGGTTGGGGGATGAATGAACGATGTTGTCAATGGCGGTCCAGCGGAGCCAGGTCCCGAGCGGCGGGCGCGGGCCCGTGCCCGGTCTCGCCGCACCGCTGCCCGCGAGGCGCAACTGAAGGCACTCGCTCGTGCCCTCCTCCGCCAGGCGCAGATCGCTGCGGGGCAGGGCGACACTCGCTTCGTGGCACAACGGCTCACAGACCTCGAGCGCGTGATCGCGCGCCTCGGTCCGGATGGCGGCCAGGCTCAGCTCCGAGCGCATATGAACCGCCTGCGGGGTCGAAAGCAACAGCGGCCCGCTCCAGAAGTTCGCCATACGGCGAAGCTCTGCATCGACTGCGCCGCGCAGTACGTCAACCGAGCCAAGAGGTACTGCGACGACTGCGCGACTCGCCGGGGATTCCTGGTTTGCCGTGGCTGCGGTCGGATGTTCCATCCGACGAGTCGCTCAGTCGTCCAGTTCGCTCTCTGCCAGAAGTGCTCGAACAAGCATGCTGACCAGCGCAGGAGTAGTTCGGTCCGCACAGTGTCCGGCGGGCTGCCGACACTCGGCAAGCGCCGATAGCGGCCGCACCTCGAACGGTGCGGCCGCCTATCAGGTATTACCAGGCGTAGTCCTCCGGGGCGGTCTTGTAGCCCGGGAAGATCTCGTCGAGGCGGGTGAGGGTCTTCTCGTCGAGCTTGATGTCGACCGCGCGTACCGCGGACTCCAGCTGCTCCATCGTCCGCGGCCCCACGATCGGCCCCGTCACGCCCGGCTGGTGCAGCAGCCACGCGAGCCCAAGGTCACCCGGCTCGTGTCCGAGCTCGTCCGCGAGTGCCTCGTACTGCTCGATCTGCGGCCGGAGCTTCTCGAGCGTCTCCTTGGCGCGCCCTTCGAGGCGCCGTACGCCCTCGTTCTCCTTCCGGATCACACCACCCAGCAGCCCACCGTGCAGCGGCGACCACGGGATCACACCCAGCCCATACGCCTGCGCCGCCGGCAACACCTCTCGCTCGATGTCGCGCTGCGCCAGGTTGTATAGCGACTGCTCACTGACCAGCCCGACATAGTTCCGCCGCTTGGCAGCCTCCTGGGCCTGCGCGATGTGCCACCCCGCGAAGTTGCTCGACCCGGCGTACAGGATCTTGCCCTGCTGCACGGCGACCTCCATCGCCTGCCAGATCTCCTCCCACGGCGTGTTCCGGTCGATGTGGTGGAACTGGTACAGATCGATGTAGTCCGTCTGCAACCGCTTCAGACTCGCGTCCAGCGCCCGCCGAATATTGAGCGCCGACAACCGCCCTTCGTTCGGCCACCCATCACCCATGTCCCCGTACACCTTGGTGGCCAGCACCGTCTTGTCCCGGTTCTTGGCATCCTTGGCGAACCACTCCCCGATGATCTCCTCGGTCCGCCCCGGGTAGATCGCCCGCCCGTACCCATTGGCCGTATCGAAGAAGTTGATCCCCTTGTCATGCGCCGCATCCATGATCGCGTGCGCATCCCCCACCTCGGTCAGAGGCCCAAAGTTCATCGTCCCCAACACGATCCGACTAACCGACAGACCTGTCCGTCCAAGCTGAGTGAAGTCCATGGCTTCCACCCTCCCTCCGCCCCGCCCAGACTTCCAACAGAAGAATCTGCACAGTCCGATCACCCCACGTTCTGAGTCGGCTCTGGATCGACCCACCCGGTGCTCCGCGCGGCACCTGCGTCGGCGTGCTTCGCGCCGCCACACCCACCCCCGGGCTTGCGCCGGAGTGGCCGGCTGCCGCCGGCGTTAGCGGCTGCCGCCGCAGCGACCGCCGCGCGCGGCATCTTCGCCACCGCTGCGCAGTCGAAGGGCGGGAGACGGTCAGAGGAGATGTACGTAGTGCAGGCTTGGGCTGCGTGTACTGACGAGTCACGGAGAAGAGGTTCCACTACTGTGGTCAGGTGTATCGGCGAACAGATGGCTTGACGAATGGAATCTTCAAGGGGCGTCGACCCGGCTGTCAGCGCACGGATGTCGCGTACGCGAGGACGCGACACAGCTGCAGAGATGGCGGTTCGTCGTGAGCTCCACCAAAAGGGCTTGCGATATCGAGTGAACTATCGGCCTGTCTCTGCCCTCAGGCGGACTGCTGACGTCGTGTTCACTAGACAACGGATCGCGATCATGATCGATGGCTGCTTCTGGCACGGCTGCCCAGATCACTACCGTCCTGCTACAGGAAGCCGCAGTCAGTTCTGGGAGAACAAGATCGCCGAGAATCAGCGGCGGGATCGCGAATCGACGAGCGCGTTTGTCGCAGCTGGATGGCAGGTCCTTCGGTTTTGGGAGCACGAAGATCCGGCCAGCGTTGCCAACCAGATATTGGCTGCGGTTCGTGGCCGCACCATTCCGTCTAGGCTTCCCGCTTCCGGCCCACGGCGTACGTAACCTGCTTGCAGTCCGCTTTGACGACGTTGCTGAGCGCTTCCACGAGATTCCAGTCGTCTGCTGGAAGCGGCGCGTTGTTTGGCTTCGTCACGACTACAGTTATCGGCTCCGATGCGTCATTCGCCCGGATCAAGCAGGAGTTCCAGATCAACCCCTGAACGGCGCTCAATGGCCCCCAGATGACGAACATTGATCGGCCCTTGGGGTCCTCAGCGAAGCACCGCATCGGCTTTTCCTCGATAGTGTCCTGCCTCGGGACCCAGTGATCCCCGAGAGCGCGTCGCACTACGGACTCGGGCCCCGGATATGCCCTGGTCGTGAAGGATGCGATCGGGCCGATGCCCTCTAAGGCCCTCCTGTACTCCTTTGCCGGCCCGTCCTTGATCCAGACTCTGACCTTCTCGGCAGGCATGAAGGGCGCCAGACGTCCGCCGATTTTCGGGTCTTTGACGAAGCGGTCGTACATCTCACTGGCGACGTGCGCCGACACTTCCTCCCAGCGTGCGGCGTCGAACTGGCGAACCAGCTCCGAGATGACCTCAGTTCGTATCTCCGATGGTATCGCTGCCATTAAAGCCCCTCGATAGGCGGAAACTCGAGTCGAACGTTATCGTCCGCGCCTCCAAGGTCGCCGATATCGGCCATCCACTGTTCGAGGAGACCGCGAACGTGGAGATCCTCGAATACGAACTGATTGCGCCCGACCGATACCTGCTCGATCTCGTCTTCCGACACCTGCTCACGCATGTCGTAGACCTCCGCGAGCCGCCGGATGTCGCTCACGAAGTCGAGCACCTCCACGTGGGTCTTTCCCTTTCGGAGGCGAAGGCCGCGTCCCAGCTGCTGAATGAAGATCCGGCGACTGTGAGTGACCCGGGCGAAGCACAGGATGTTCACGTCGGGCACGTCGACTCCTTCGTTGAGGATGTCGACGGCAACAAGGATAGGCACTTCACCGGAGCGAAATTTGAGGAGTCGATCGCGCCGCTGCCGGCCCTTGAGATTGGCGTGCAGTGTCTCGGTCCGATCCCATCCGGGGCGAAGTGCGAGCAAATCGCGCATTCGCTCGGCATGCTCGATTGTCTGGCAGAAGATGATTCCTCGGGGATTCGTCGTCTGGTCCCAAACCTCTTCCAGGTGCCTTCTCACGCCTTCGTCTCGCTCAGGGATGAACAGACGCTTGTTCAGGTCCTTGATCGAGTAGCCATGCTCAGATGCTTCATGAACGAAGTCCCAATCGATGTCACCGGCGAACAGTCGGTACTGGACGTCCGCTAGGTAGCCTAGCTTCATACCTTCCGAGATCGAGACCCGGACGACAGGCACGCCGAACGTCTGCTCGATGTCGTACCGGTCACCGCGCCATGGCGTCGCCGTCACGCCGAGCCGTTTCGCGCTTGGGAGCAGATCCAGCATGGTGGCGTAGTTGCCAGTCTCGCCCACGTGATGAGCCTCATCGACAATGACAAGCCCCGGCGAGTAGCCGGACTCGATGTAGTCGCGGGCCGTCGGAGCGACACCGAACGTGACACCGGGCAGTGCGTTCGGCTTCGATGAGCCGTGCAGGAGCCTTGTAGGGACGTCTTTCGGGATGTCCCGCCACATCGCACGCTCGAGTTGTTCGACCAAGTCGATCATGTGCGCCGTGACGAGCACTTGCATACCGGGATTCGCCAGGAGGAACCGCCTCAGCACCTGCCCGGCGACGACCGTCTTCCCGAGGCCGGTAGCCAGGTACACAAGCGCCTCTCCCGACTCGGTTAGTCCCTCCCAGGCCGCCTCGACCGCGCGGTCCTGGTACGCGTATAGGTCAAACGGTTTGACGCGTTGTGGGGCGCGCTCGTAGATCATCGATAGACGACTACCGTCCCAGAGGGTGATGTTGATCCCGACATCACGCAGCGCCTGGATGCGCTCCCTGGCCTTCTTTGTGAACTGCCTGTTCGTAACCACCACTCCGCGATGGATGCCGTAGTGCCGCATCGCGGTATGAGCTTCGTCTACCGCGTCGTAGTCGACGCTCCCCGATTTCTTCCACTTCGTCTGAAAGACCCAGTCCTCACCCTTCAGCCGGCCGATCACGTCGGCCCCCTTGTCCCCGGGCCCGTCGATGTTGAGCACGTCGGTGAAGGCGATCAAGCTCAGGAGCCGCTCAAACTGGCGGGTGAAACCCTTTGGGCCCTCCTCAACGAGGAAGGCTGGGTCTACGAAGGACATCGTCATGCCGGGACGATCTCCGCGTCGAGCAAATCCGCGGTCAGCAGTAGTCGAGATAGTTCGAGAGTATTGTGCGTCTGCGGGCCCGCGACCATCCTTCGTAGATCAGCGAGTAGCGCTCCGACACGCGCCACTTGATCGGCTTGGGTGTCTTCCCCGAGGGCAGCGTACGTAGTGCGAAAGAGCGCCCCGTCCAGGACGAGCGCGGGACTGTTCGTGACCAGGTCGAGGATGCCGTCGGCGCTTAGATACCGCGAAAACTCGCCACTTTCGGTAGCTCCAGTCCAGTCGACGTCGGGTGCGATGCTGATGGCGATGGCTTCGGCGGCTCGTCTCGCCTCACCAGAGAGTGCGCTCCAGAGAGCCGCCGAATCCTTCGGTGCGAAGTCGGCGAGGCGGTCCCGCATGTTGTCGAGAAGTGCCTCCGCTCGCGCTCGTACGGCTGCAGCATCGACGCGGCGATCAGGGAACTGTTCGAGTATTGATGTAACGAGTTCATCGATGGATCCATCGAAGGAGTAGACGTTTTTCAGTTGAGGCGCCACGCACACCAAGGCGAGGTTCATCGGCAACCACGCATATTGGGCGATCAGCGTCGTGCTGGAGTCGACGTACACCTCGACGTCACCAGCGACGATACGGACGGCGTACGGCTGCTTCCGGCCATCCTTGGTCAGGTCGACACCGGACGTGACATAGACACGGAGCACCGGCTGCGCCGCACCGATCCGAACCGCCCGGTCCGTGTCGGGCAGGAGGGTCGCCGCAGCTCGGTAGCGAGCGAAACGTTCGTCTTCTGACTCCGGCTTCGCCGGCTTAGGGTCGTCGGCTTCGTCCGGACTGGAAACTTCGTCGGCGTCTGTCCCGCCTCCGCTGAGGTGGGACAGGCCCTCGTCGTCGAACCAGTCGTCATCGTCAGTCGTGGGAGTCGGCTCGGTTGGCGGGCCGTCCTTGATCCGATCATGATCCCTGGCCGCCTCGTACCATTTCTCGTCGGTTTGATACTCAGGGTCGCCGCTTCGGAACTTCGTGCCCCAAGCCTTAGCCGTCTCGTGGATCGACGTACTGCCGTTGCCGGGGACGAGGTATCGGAGACCCGGCTTGTTCTCGCGATAGGCATTGAAGAATCGACTCATCGGCGATGTGTTCTCGCGTCCGACGAGACGCTTCGCGTGTTGCGGCCGAAGTGGCTCGGAGCCACGAATCTTCTCGACCATGTACCGCCATTCACTGGACGACGGGTCGAAGTTGGTCTTCCGAACGTTGACCGGCGCGTGGTCGAGATGGATCTCGCCGACGATCCGGCCCATGCCAAGTTCGATCGGGTACTCCAGTTCGAAGTCGCCATCCGGCGTCTCCCAGTCGAACAACGACTTGTCCTGGTGCGAGATCGCCCGCCCGTGGCGTAGGAAGGTCAGGCCAAAGTCGGACTTGTCCGCGTAGCGCTGGATACCGAGCCACCCCCAGATCCGGCGCTCGCGCTGCTCGATGTCCGTGCTCTCGCAGTCGACACACTGCTCATAGGCAGAGCCATACCACCGGCCGCAGTTCATACAGGCGTACGCGTTGGAGAGCGGGATGTCGATATCGGTGGCGGCTCGAGCCTCCGTTCCCTTGTAGGTGACGGATCGGCTTGGATCCCAGATGCAGGGTAAGTGTGGGTGAACGTCGCGGTTATTGACGTACAGCCGCTGGTTCGCGCCTCCCATGAGCTCGGCACCCGAGTGCCCCCCTCGAGGGTCGCGCAGCATGTAGGTGTAGATTCGACCAAGCTGGCTGGTGGTTTCCTTGATGGCTCGGGTATACCTCAGCCGCGTCACGATGTCCTCGCGAAGCCTCGTCACCGTGACCAGGGTGCCGTGCTCTTCGCTCGCCTTTGGCTCGTAGCGCAGCGGGACCTCGTAGCTGGACTTGCGTTGCATCGCCACGAGGTCAATCGACGCGACCACCCACTGGTCGTCACCGCTCCGTCCGGTGCGGACCTCGGTGATCGCGCCCAGCCGCGCCGTGGCGATGTTGAAGCCCATCCCGAACAACCCGAGACTTCCGAATCGCTGCTTGCCCGAGGTGCCGGCGCTGAGCGCGTCCTCTAGCTGCGGTGGCGACATGCCACGCCCGTTGTCGCCAACCGAGATCTGCGAGCTTCTGTCGGCTGTTCCTGAGGTCGGCAGCGTAATGTCGATCCGGGGTTCCAGCGTCGTGTCGGCGGCTGACGCTTCGACGAGATCGTCGAGTGCATTGTCGATCAACTCGGCCAAGCACTGGTGAAGCTGGAGGTCGACCTCCGCGATCATCTCGAGGATTCGTGGGGATGGAGTCAAGTTGAGCGTGCTGGGGGGCGTCCCAGTCATGACGTGAGTCCTTCCTTGATCAACGCCTTATGAACGCTCTCGGCGACGACCTGACCGAGTACGACAGGCACGGCGTTACCGAGTTGCCGCATCGCCTCCCCCCAAGAACCGTGAAGCTCGTAATCGTCTGGAAAGGTCTGAAGACGTGCGCTCTCGCGGACAGTGAAGTATCGCACAGAACCATCTATGTTCCTCAGCATGTTTTCTCCGCCGGGAACACCATGGCCACCAGCCTTAAGCGCTTTGGCTGGCATGTCTAGCGGGCTTCCGGTGTGGCCGGGGTAGGAGCGAGCACCTGGTTGAAGGACATGGTTCAGAACATCTCTCGACGGCTTGAGCGTTGGCTTTGGCAGGCCAATCAAGGCGTCGCGCACCGTCCGCCAACGCTGACCCAGATCATCATCGATCAGAGCCTCGGTGATCCGGTCGTTGGGCCGTTCCGGCCGTTTGCTCTTCGGGATCTCGTGTTCGTCCCAGTATTCATCGGTCACCCACTGTGAATGCAGCAGTGCGCGCTTGGAGTGGCTTGCCGTAGGAAAGGACCAATCGACGTCCAGGTCTTCGCGGAATCCGACAAAGAACACCCGGTGCCGCTGCTGAGGTATTCCGTAGTCGGCGGCGTTAACCAATGTCGAAACGACTCGGTAGCTCAGGTCGTGGCGCTCCTGTCTTTCTGCGGCGGCGCGCAGGCGTAGCAGGTGGTCCATCCAGGGCTCGTCGGGCTTCGATTGTAGGGTCGGAAGCGCGAGCCTTAACTGAATGTAGGTGTAGTAGTCGGCGAAGGCAGCGCGTGTGAGCCCGCGCACGTTCTCGATGATGAACGCCCGGGGCCGAAGGCGAGCGATGATCTCTGCGGTGGTCGGGAACATGTCACGTGCGTCGTCTGCGGCTCTCCCCAGCCCGCCTGACGAGAACGGCTGACACGGCGGTCCGCCCGCCACTAGGTCCACGTCCTCGGTCACCGACGACCAATCGAAGTCTCGAACGTCTCCCTCATAGACGTTCCATCGGTCGACGAGGTTGTGGCCTCGTTCCTTGTTTTCTCGGACTGTGTCGCACGCCCACCGATCGCGCTCTAGGGTCGCAATCGACTCGAAGCCCGCAATCTGGCAGCCAAGCGCTAGCCCGCCAGCTCCGGCGAACAACTCGACACTCGCGAAGCGTTGTGGAGCGCCGTCGACGACCGAGAGGACGGGCACATCCATTGATGGAGCGATGGATACGACCGCGGTCTCAGACATGTGCTTCCCTCTTGATCTTGACTGCTCAGCTGTGGGCCATCCTGCCGTAACCCTCCGACGGTTCGTCGGCGACAGACGGGAGCGCGGCGAACCAATCGACCAGCAGATCGCCCACGACTGCACACCGTCACTCTGTGGACACCTTATGTAGTGGTCGGCGGCGCGTGCCAGGTGCCCCGACGATTCGTCGGTGAACGCTCTTCCTCGTGGCCCCTCTTGTTCATGTGCCGAACGTACGCGGGCGAAAATTGCTTAATGCCCGTGATGGCTGACTCGCTGACTCAGTCGAAATCGAACGCTACCTCGATGACTCGAATCAGTTCGCGTGCGCGCTCCTCGTCAAGCTGAATCGACTGGCTGCTCTTCGGATTGGAGCGCCGCTCGTCAGAGCCGAATGTCGTCAGGTGCAGTAGCTTGTTGCCATCGCCGTCGATCACGATTTGATAGAAGCAGTCCACGTCGGTGGGATGCGCCTTGACCGACTGCGTTCCTTCGCTGAATGTGCGTATTTTCGCCACTTGAGCGTCCTTCGGCTGGGCTCCTCGGTATGGTGTGCAATGGATCCTAGACAGTTGGTGACGAGTCGTCGAGCATGTTCGCCGCGTCGGTGCTGCGAAGGCTGATGGTGACCTGTCGACGCGACCCCAATCCTGGCGACTCCAAGTTCGCTCGCTGCCTCTTCCCCCGTCGATCCGCCCCGCCGAGAACCTGGAGGAGTCGGTGGTCCCACTCCGGCGATCTCCACTCAGCCCGCCGGCGGATTTGGCCTCCTGTCGGGTCCCGAAATGATATTGCACCACCGGGCTGCGGCGACGGAACAAGCCGGTCGCGCCACGGCTTGTCGACTAGCTTGAACCTAGTCTGCTCCACAGATATTGGACACGCTGCGGCGCGGTGTCGAGGGTTCGGACCGGCCCAATAATTGGTTCAGGATCGATGATCGCTTGTATTCTGCCTGATCTTCCTGAATCGACTTTTTCCACCTCTTATTTGAAGGCCGATTCGAGATTGTTGCGCCATTTTCCTATGGAATTCCGTCCCTATGACTATTTCCCTCTTGTCTTCCTGAGGGCTGTCGGGTGGATGGGCTGGGCGTAGTTTCGGGTTGGGGTGGTTGGTGAGGAGGGTTTGTGCCGACGTGGGTGAACTGGTCGGTGGAGGCTCTGTGTGGACGTCGCTCCAGATGGGTGGAGCTCAAAGGAGCCCGGGGCGCTTTGGCGGCCCGGGCTCCCTGTGGTGCCTTTCGGATCAGCTTGTGAACGAGTTGAGCGTTACGCCGGCGGAGCCGGCTAGAAAGGCAGTCGCCGCGAAGCGGTGTCCTTTGGGTGGGCGGCGAAGGCCGCCCGTCCAGTCAGAGGTTGCGGAAGAACTTGCGGAGGTCTTGGGTGACTTCTTCGGGGCGTTCGAGGGAGGCGAAGTGGCCGCCCTTTTCGAAGGTGGACCAGTGGGTGATGTTGGGGTTGTCGCGGTCGGCGAGGGGGCGGATGGTCTTGAAGTCGTCGGCGAAGACGGCTACGCCGGTGGGGGCGTGGTTCAAGGCCGGTTCGGCGCCGGAGTTGGCCTCTTCGTAGTGGTAGCGGCCGGCGGCGGCGGAGGTGTTGGTGAACCAGTAGAGGGAGACCTCGGTGAGGATCTGGTCGGGGGTGACCAGGCTGGTGCCGTTGCCGAAGTTGTTGAAGAGTTCGTTCCAGGCGAGCTGGCCGACCGGTGAGTCGGAGATGCCGACGGCAACGGTCTGTGGGCGGGTCGAGTTGATCGCGTTGTACCCGCCGACCGACTGGAACCACTTCAGGTGCTCGAGCGCCGCGTAGTCGGCCGGCGTGAACTTCTCGAACTCCGACGGGTCGCCCGACGGGAACGAGAACAGCTGCAGGACGTGCAGGCCGAGGAAGCCGGGCGGGTTGAGTACGCCGAGCTCGCGGGCGATCATCGCGCCGCCGTCCGAGCCGTGCACGCCGTAGGAGTCGTACCCGAGCCGCCGCATCAGCGTGTCGAACGTGCGGGCCACCCGCGCCATCGTCCAGCCGCGCTCGACGAGCGGGGTGCTGAACCCGAAGCCCGGGATCGACGGTACGACGACGGAGAACGCGTCCTCGGTGGATCCGCCGTACGCGACCGGGTCGGTGAGCGGGCCGATCATTTCGAGGAAGTCGACGAACGAACCCGGGTACGTGTGCGCCAGCAGCAGCGGGGTCGCGCCCTCGACCGCGGACGGCACGTGGATGAAGTGGACCGTCTGCCCGTCGATCTCGGTCAGGTAGTGCGGGAACTCGTTCATCCGGGCTTCCTGGGCCCGCCAGTCGAACTCGTTCTGCCAGCGGTCCACCATCTCGCGGAGGTAGTGGTTCGGCGTGCCCAGGTCCCAGTTGTCGCCCGGGGCGGCCTCGGGGAGCCGGGTCCGCGCGAGGCGGTTCTGCAGGTCGTCCAGGTCGGCCTGGTCGATCGTGACGGTGAAGGACCGGATGCTCTCGTTCTTGTTCATGGCTCTACCGTAGAATCCATATAGGAACATTAGATTCCTAATCAGGAGACTGTTTTGCTGGAAACTTCGACGCGCTTGCTAGCACTGCTAGCGCTGTTGCAGACCCGGCCGTCGTGGACCGGTTCCGAGCTGGCCGAGCGGCTCGAGGTGACCACGCGGACGGTGCGCAACGACATCGACCGGCTCCGCGAGCTCGGGTATCCGGTCGACGCCACGCGCGGCCCGGCCGGCCACTACCAACTCGGGATCGGCGCCAAGCTCCCGCCGCTGCTGCTCGACGACGAGGAGGCAGTCGCGGTCGCCGTTGGCCTCCGTACCGGGGCGGGTGTGACCGGGATGGCGGAGAGCAGCGTGCGCGCGCTGACCAAGCTCCAGCAGGTTCTCCCGCATCGTCTGCAGCGGCAGGTCAACGCGATCAACCGAGCGATGGAGAAGGGGCCCGACAACACGCGCTCGAATGTCGACGCTCCGGAGATCGATCCTGTCGTACTGGCGACGATCGCGGCTTGTATTCGCGACGAGCATTACCTCCGCTTCGAGTACGCCGTACCGGAGGGGGACTCGATGTACAAGGCCGGGTCCGGTGTGGGGCGGGACCTGCCGCTGCTGGTGGAGCCGTACCGGTTGGTGAGCTGGCACGGGTACTGGCATCTCGTGGCGCGGGACGAGCAGGCGGAGTGGCACTCGTACCGGGTCGACTGGATGTCGTTGCGGATGGCAACGGGCCGGCGCTACCAGCCGCGGCCGATGGCGGACGAGGCGTACACCGATTTCGTGCTGCGTGACGTGGCGTCGACCGGTTGGAAGGTGCACGCGCGGATCACGGTCCACGCGCCGGCGCAGGACGTCCTGTCCCGCATCCACGCCGCGGTCGGCATCGTCGAGTCCGTCGACGACAACACCAGCATCCTGGTCACCGGCGCCGACTCCCTCGAAACGATCGCCGTCTACATCGGCATGCTCGGCCTCGACTTCCACGTCGACGGCCCGCCTGCCCTCGTTGCTCACCTGGAGACCGTCGGCAAGCGCTACCTGAACGCGATCGAGCCGCCGGAGCACTGGAGTTAGGTGGGATGTGTCATCTGGACAGGACGTGTCGGTCGGCCGGGTAGTGCACCTGAGCGTGAATCGGTCGCCGTGTACAGCGTCTCACCGGTGCACTACCTGTCGACCGTGCACACCATCGCCCGCACCTCGGGGGCGCCTGACGTCGTTGCAGGCCGGTGTCATCACCGAAGCCGACGCCGAGGAGTTTGCGCGCGTCAGCGTCGTCAAACGCCGTGCTGCTTGAGGAAGTTGACGGTCCGCGCCATCGAGGTCGGCCAGGCGGGCCCGAACGCGTGCTCCTCGCCCGGATAGGTGTACAGCGTCGCGTTCTTCCCGGCCGCCTTCAGCGCGGCCAGGCTCGTGCGCGACCAGGCGATGGGGCAGGTCGTGTCGGATTCGCCGTGGTGGATCAGCACCGGCTCCGTCACGCGGTCGAAGAAGTTCACCGCGGACATGTTGCGCCAGAACGCCGGGTTGCGCGCCGGTTCGCCGTACCTGCGCAGGATCTGGCTCGCGATCGGGCGGTCCGCCCGGATCCAGCGGTCGAAGTTGTCCGCGGCCTGCGAACTGACCGGCGCGAACACCACGGCGGCCTTGACCAGACCGGGCTGGGTGACGAGCACGTTGTAGGTGATGCCGCCGCCCATCGAGCGGCCGAGCAGCGCGATCCGTGACGGGTCGACGTACTGCGAGGTTCGCAGCGCGAGGACCGCGTTGATGACGTCCTCGGTGTAGCCGAGGCGCAGGGTGAGCTCGGAGTCCGGGTCCTTCGAGGACTGCGCGTGGTTGCGGTAGTCGGTGTGCAGGACGACGTACCCGCGGCGCGCGAGGTAGTCCTGCTCGCGCATCAGGCCGCGGCCGTTCGTGTACACGGCCGGGTCGATGTAGCCGTGGTTCAGGACGAGCGCCGGGTGCGGACCCGGTGTGGACGGGACGTTCATGATCCCCGAGATCGTCAGCGTCCCGCTCCGGTAGGTGACGTAGTACCGGGTGTACGCCGGGGTGCGGGCGAGGACCCGGCCGAGACGGAGGTTGCCGCCGTTGTACTTCTTCGTCATCAACGCCTGCAGCGACACGGGATTCGCGACGGTGGACGGCTTGGCCGTCGGAGTGGTCGAGGGCGGCGACGGCGGCGAGGTGCTGGGACGAGTGGCGGACGGTGTGGGTGAGGTGGTGCCGGGCGCAGGGGAAGCCGCGTCGTTGCCGGTGCAACCGACCGCGGCCGCCGTCACGAACGCGACGACTCCTGCCCACGCCACCCGCCCGCTCATACCGGCAAGTCTGCCGTCACCTCCGGTGAAGTCCGCGAAAGTTCCGGCAACGATTGGCGCGGCCACTGCACGATCACGACCGACGCGAGCACGAGACCGCCGCCGAACCACTGCACGGCACTCAACTGTTCGCCGAACACGAGGGCCGCCGCGACCACCGTCACGACCGGCTCGAAGATCGACAGGATCGAGGCCACGGACGGACCGACCCGAGCCATGCCCGCGAAGAAGAACAGGATCGCCGCGACCGTGCTGACCAGCGCGACCGCGGCCAGCCACAGCCAGCCGATCGGGGCGAACGTCAGATCGGTTCCGCGGAAGAGCGCGAGCACCAGGAACGTGCCGAACGCTCCGGTGCACACCAGCGCCGTCAACGCGAGCGGCGGTACGTCGGCGGTCAGCGAGTCGCCGACCAGGATGTAGCACGTGTAGACGATCGGCGCGCCCAACGCCAGCAGTACGCCGAGCAGGTCGAACCGGCCGGTCATAGCCCCGCTGAGCACCAGCCCGATCCCGGCCAGCGCGACCGCCAGGGCGCCGATCCGCCGCCGCGAGGCCTGTTCGCGACGCAGTGCGATCGCCCCGATCATCACCAGCACCGGGTAGAGATACAGAAGGAGTGCGACCAGTGACGCGTCGATCCGCGCCAGCGCGGAGAAGTACAGCCCGGACTGGGCGGCGTACCCGAAGACACCCATCCCCAGGCCGGTGACAACGGCCCGGCGCGGCAGGTTGCGCAGGGCGCCGCGGACGAGCGCGACGGCCAGCAGCAGTAGGCCGGCGAGGCCGAAGCGGACGAGCAGCAGTGCGTCGACCGATACGCCCGCGTCGTACGCGAGCTTGCCGAAGACGGCCATGACCCCGAAGGTGACGGCGGAAAGAAGGCAGAAGAGGCGTCCCACGCCATCGATGGTCAGGGCCAGGGACTGTTCACGTCCATCGCGGCTTCACGGACAGCATTGTGAAGCTAAGCTGAACGAATGATGGATCTGCACCGACTGCGGTTGCTGCGGGAGGTCCACGGCCGCGGGACCGTGCACGGCGCGGCCCGCGCGCTCGGCTACTCGCCCAGCGCGATCTCCCAGCAGCTCGCCGTCCTGGAGCGCGAGGCCGGTACGCCGCTGCTCGAGCGGATCGGCCGCAACGTGCGCCTGACCGCGGCGGGCGAGGTGCTGGTCCGGCACGCGACGTCCCTGCTGGAAGGCGTCGAGGCCGCCGAGGCCGAGCTGGCCGCGGTCGCCGCGGGCCGGGTCGCGGGCCTGGTCCGGATCGCGTCGTTCCAGTCCGCGTTCATTCGCGTGGTCGCGCCGGCGATCCGCAGCCTGGCGGCCTCGCATCCCGACATCCGCGTCGAGGCCGCCGAGCTGGAGGTGGAGCAGGCCGCCCCCGCTCTCCGGCTGCAGCAGTTGGACGTCATGGTCGGCGACGAGTACGATGGCCAGCCGCGCGCCGTACACACCGATCTGCACCGTGAGCATCTGCTCCGCGAGCACATCCGCGTCGTACTGCCCGCGGATCATCCGCTCGCCGCCGCGGAGCGCGTTCCGGTCGAGCAGTTGGCGGATCTGCCCTGGGCCGCTTGCCAGCCCGGCACCGGTCATCGCGAGATGCATGTCCGGGTCTGCCGCGAGCTCGGCGGGTTCGAGCCCGACATCCGCTACAGCTCCGACGACTTCCTGATCCTGCTCGAGCTCGTCCGGACGACGGGCGCGGGCGCGCTGCTTCCCGATCTCGTCATCGGAGCCGGCGCGCCGGGCGTCGCCGTACGCCGGCCTGCCGAGGCGGATGTCGGGCGGGCGGTCTTCCTGCTGACCCGCCGTACCCGGACGCCCGCGGTCGCGGCGGTGGCCGACGCGCTGGCGGCTGCGGCCACCGATCAGAGCAGGTCGTGACGGAGCAGGACGGTCCGGTTGTCGAACGATCGCGTCTCGGCGAGCCGGAGCGTACGCCGACCCGTTGCCTGATGCACCGGCTTGCCGCCGCCGAGGACCACCGGGTGCACGACCACGTGGTACTCGTCGACCAGGCCGAGCTCGGCCAGCGCCGCCGCCGCGCCCGAGCCGCCGGTCAGCAGGATGTCCTTGCCCGGCTCGGCCTTGAGCGCCGCGACGTCCTCGGCGGCGCGGATGACCCGGGCGTCCCACTCGGCGCTCTCGAGCGTCGTCGACAGCACTGCCTTCGCCGTCTGGCGCCACACCGGCGCGAACTCGATCGCGTGCTGGTCCGGGTTCATCGCCTCGGCGTGCGGCCAGTACGACGACATCATGTGCCAGACCGGCCGCCCGTACAGGAACAGGTCGGCGCGCTCGGTCAGGCTCATCGAGTACGCGCCCAGCTCCGGCCCGAGCTGGGCCCAGTCGAACTCGCCGTTCGGTCCCTCGACGAAACCGTCGAGCGACTGGTGCACGTAGTACATGAGCTTCCGCATGGTGTCCTCCGGATCTTGGCTGCCTGTGTCTTCTGGTCGGAGCCGTCCGGGCGGCTTTGACATCGGTATTGACGAATTCTGTCCCGCTTGGCAGGGTCGGGGAGAACGGGCGGGTCTGGGGGAAGGCCGGCTGCCCGTCGGGGGTCCAGACGCTCTCTGGGGGAAGTCTCGCGCTGCGCTCGACGGCGACGACCGGTCTGCGCGGTGTGCGTGGGGGTTCGGTACGCGCGCGCCGATCTGCGGCAGTCGGCAGTGGTTCGGGGAGCGAACATGATCGAGGAACTGAGAGAACGCACGCGCGGGCAGGTCTTCACAGCAGGTGACGAGGGGTACGACGCGGCGCGCCGGGTCAACAACTGGATGCACGACAAGCACCCGCAGGTGGTCGTCCGGTGCGAGAACGCCGGTGACGTGATGGCGGCGATCGACTACGCACGGAGCAACCAGCTGGAGATCGCGATCCGCGGCGGCGGGCACAGTGTGCCGGGGTTCGGCACGGTCGAGGACGGTCTCGTCATCGACCTGAGCGGGATGCGCAACGTCCGGGTCGATCCGGTGACCAGGACCGCGCGGGCCGGCGGCGGCGCGACCTGGGGCGACTTCAACGCCGCCACGCACGCGTTCGGGCTGGCGACCACCGGCGGGATCATCTCGACCACCGGCGTCGGCGGGCTGACCCTCGGCGGCGGGATCGGGTACCTGGCCCGGGGTCTCGGGCTGTCCTGCGACAACCTGGTCTCGGCAGACGTCGTGACCGCCGACGGGAAGTTCGTGATCGCCAGCGAGAAGGAGAACGAGGACCTGTTCTGGGCGTTACGCGGCGGTGGCGGCAACTTCGGCGTGGTCACCGCGCTCGAGTTCCGGCTGGCGCCGGTGTCCATGATCTACGGCGGCCCGATGTTCTTCGAGCTGTCCGACGCAGCCGCCGTACTGTCCGGGTTCCGGGACCTGATCAAGGACGCGCCCGAGCAGCTGGGCGGGTTCCCGGCGTTCCAGATCGCGCCGCCGTTGCCGTTCATCCCCGAGGACCGGCACGGTGAGCCGTTCGTGGCGATCGTCGGCTGCTGGGCCGGCGACCTGGACGACGGCGAGACCCAGATCTCCAAGTTCCGCGAGTTCGCGCCGGTGATGGCCGAGCACGTCGGCCCGATGCCGTACCCGGCGCTGAACAGCGCCTTCGACGCGCTCGTGCCGCCCGGTCTGCAGCACTACTGGAAGGCGAACTTCGTCACCGAGCTGACCGACGAGGCGATCCAGGCGCACCTGCGGCACGCGCCCGGTCTGCCCGCGGTGAACTCGACCGTGCACATCTACCCGATCGACGGCGCCTGTCACCGGGTGACGCCGGACGGGACCGCGTTCGCCTACCGGGAAGCGAACTTCGCGACCGTGATCGCCGGTATGTGGCCGGACCCGGCCGCCAACGAGGCCGGCGTCGAGTGGGTGCGGTCGTACTACGACGACGTCGCACCGCACTCCGAGTCCGGCGGGTACATCAACTTCATGGCCGACGACGACCAGGGCCGGATCCGGGAGAACTACCGGCAGAACTACGACCGGCTGGTCGAGGTCAAGCGCAAGTACGACCCGGAGAACGTGTTCCACCTCAACCAGAACATCGCGCCCTAGGCAACAAAACGACCGGCGGCCGGTACGTTGTCGTACCGGCCGCCGGCCCCGGCTCACGACCTCACAGCGTGAGCAGGCGCTGGAAGAACGCGCGGTACCGCTGCAGCGCCGAGCGAAGGTCCTCGGTCGACGGCTCACCGCCCGACCACTGGTGCTCGAGATCCTGGCGCTGGCGGTCGAAGCCGTCCGCGAGGTGCTTGAGCACGTCGTCGACGAGCTTGTCGGCCTCGCTGACGGCGTTGCGCGGATCGTCCACGAACCCTTGCTGGACGACGTCCCAGCGGGCCCGGTAGTCGACGCCGGCTTCCTCGGCCACCAACGGCGCATCGCCCGTCGTTGTCCGGTCGTCACGCTCGGCGGTGCCGGCGGCTGTCATCCGGTTGTCCGGAGCACCGGCCGCTGCACGGTCGTCGTCCAGCCCACGGCCGGCGTCAAGGCCTCGCTCGTCGTCCAGCCCACGAGTGGCGTCCAGGCTGCGGTCGTTGCCGAGGCCCTGGCTGTCGTCCAGGCTGCGGTCGTTGCCGAGGCCCTGGCTGTCGTCAAGGCTGCGGTCGTTGCCGAGGCCCCGGCTGTCGTCAAGGCTGCGGTCGTTGCCGAGGCCCCGGTTGTCGTCCGGGCCGCGGCGGCCGCTGAGCTCGGAGTCGGTCACGAGATCGTCGTCGTTCAGCATGCGGTCGTCGTCCAGGGGGACGTCACGACGGTCGGGCGTGGTCATGCTTGCTCCTTCGTGGTGGTCCGGTTCTCGCTGTCGTCGAGCAGGGCGTCGACCAAGTGCCGGTACGCCGTGACTGCCTGCCGCAGGTCCTCGGTGTCGGCGTCGCCGCGGGCGTGCGCGACGGCGATCCGGTGCGCCTCCCGGTAGTGCATCGCGACGTCGGGATGGTCGACGGACACGTCGTCGGCGCGCTGCTCGAACTCGTCGACCGGGTACCCGGACTCACGCATCATCCGCAGGACCAGCCGATCCGCGTCCGCGACCGCTCCGGCCGGACGGTCGACGAAGCTCTGCTGCACCTTGGCCCACTCGGCGCGGTAGGTCTGCGCGGACTCACGGCTCAACGGCGTGATCTCCAGCCGCGACACCCGGCGTTGCCGTCCGCGCAGCTCGCGCTCCGCGCTGCGGCGATCGCCGGACTCCTCGAGGGTGCGCTCGTACTCCGGGCCGAACCGTTGCTGCAGCTCGCTCGAGCGTCTGCGCTGATACAGGACGAAGACCGCCGCCGCGGCGAGCAGCACCACGGCGATGATCACGATGGTCAGGACGGTACCCATCACAACTCCAGTCCGATCGCATGGGCGGATCCGCGATCCGCACCGGCCGATCGCGAGAATCCCTGGCAGGCGGTCCCCAGCGCCGCCTCAGCACCCCGTTGGCCCCGACCGGTACCCAGGTCCGATGCGCACAAGCCTCCGGCCGGCCACCCGCAGCGGGTGACCGGCCGGAGCGGCGGCGTACGGTCAGGCCTTCGGACCGAGCGTGTGGACGACGATGCCGGACTTGAACGTCGTCGTACCGAGCAGTTCGAGATGGGTGATGTCGATGCCGGTGCCGCGGAACATGGTTTCGCCCTCGGCGACGACCGGGAAGAACCAGAAGTGGTACTCGTCGACGAGCTTGTTCTCCAGCAGCGTCTTCGAGAACGACCCCGTGCCGTACTTGATCAGGTCACCGCCCTCGGACTCCTTGAGCCGGCGGACGGCCTCGGCGGCGTCGCCTTCGAGCGGCTGGGCGTTCCACTTCCACTCGGTGACCGTGCGCGTGGCGACGTACTTCGGCATCGCGTTGAACAGGTCGGCGAACGGGTCGCCGGCCCGGGACAGCCAGGCGTCCGCGAAGCCTTCGTAGGTGACGCGGCCGAGCACCTGGGCCTCGACGCCCTCCATCAGGCCTTGCGAGTACGCCGCGTGCTCGTCGTCCCAGTACGGCGGGCTCCAGTTCTGCGGCTCGTCGATGACGCCGTTCAGGGTGATGAAGGTGGATTCGATCAGCTTCCTCATGGGTCTTTCCTCTCAGTGTCGGTACGGGCGCCGCTTGCGGGCGTCCTGGAGTGCTGCGGCCCACCAGACGAGCTGGTCGAGCATGAGTTTGGCGGATGCCTCGTAGCCGGCGGACGGCCGCGGCCAGCCGCCGTCCGCGGTGAACTGCTCCCAGTAGCAGGGGAGTGCGACGGTGTTGCGGATGGTGACGGCCTGGAGTTCGCTGAAGACCTGCCGCAGCTGTGCGGTGGCGTAGCAGCCGCCGCTTTCCCGGCCGTAGCTGACGATTGCGACCGGCTTGGCGTGCCACTCGTCGTAGTACCAGTCCAGTGCGGTCTTCAGCGTGGCCGGAAAGCTGCAGTTGATCTCTGGGGTGACGACGGCGAACGCGTCCGCGGCAGCCAGCCTGGTGCCCAGCGCGGAGACCTCCCGCGGTGCTTCCTCGTCGGCGTCGGGGAGTCCGGCGGGCAGATTCGCAGTGGCCAGGTCGACCAGGTCGACCTCGAACTGCTTGGCTGCCTGCTCCGCGAGCCAGTTCGCCACAGTCGGCCCGAATCGGCCGGGCCGGGTGCTGCCGATGATCACTGCCAGTCGCATCCGCCGTCCTCCTTCCGTCTGAAACAGACTTTGCCGGAAGCGGTTTACGGTTTCTTTCCGGTCGTTTCCGGCGGACCGGAATAAGGTGCCGTCATGCGCTTCGGGGTGCTTGGACCGGTGACGGCCTGGACGGACGCTGGGACGCCTGTGGTCATCCAAGGGCTGAAGGTGCGTGCGCTGCTGGCTGACCTGCTGGTGCACGAGGGCCGGCCGGTGCCCTCGGACCGGCTGATCGACGACCTGTGGGGCTCTGAACTCCCTGGGAACCCGTCAGGCACGCTGTCCGCGAAGGTGTCGCAGCTGCGGCGAGCCTTCGAGGACGCTGAACCTGGCAGCCGCTCGCTCGTGCAGTCCGGCCCGGCCGGGTATTCACTGGCGGTTTCTGCCGCGAACTGTGACGCGCTGCGCTTCGGTGAGCTGCTGGCTGCCGGGTCGCTCGACGAGGCGCTGGCGTTGTGGCATGGCCCGGCGTACGCCGATTTCGCGGACAATGCGTTCGCCGAGACAGCCGTAGCGCGACTGACCGATCAGCGGCTCACCGCACTCGAGCGGGCGGATCTGCCGGTTGCTGACCTCGCCGCTTTGGTCAAGGAGCATCCGCTGCGCGAGGGTCTGCGGGCCGCGCACATGAAGGCGCTGTACCGGGCCGGTCGGCAGACTGAGGCGCTGGAGAGCTTCGACGAGCTGCGGCAACTGCTGCTCGATGACCTCGGGCTGGACCCAGGCCCAGAGCTGGTCGCGCTGCAGCAGTCGATCCTCACGCAAGAGCTGCCGCACGCACGGAACAACCTCCCTGCACAGATGACCGAGCTGATCGGCCGCTCCGATGCGCTGGCCGACATCAGTGCCCGAATGGGCACATCACGGCTGGTGACACTGACCGGTCCGGGAGGTGTGGGCAAGACTCGCCTGGCACTGGCTGCTGCGGCCGGCGTGACGGACAGGTTCGCGGACGGGGTCGTCCTGGTCGAGCTGGCCGCCGTGACTCCCGACGCGCTGTCGGTCACCAACTCGCTGACGGACGCCGTGCAGGCCGCTCTGAACCTTCGGGACACGGAAGACTCGCCCGTTGTCGATCGACTGGCCTCAGTGATGGGCTCCCGGTTGCTGGTACTCGACAACTGCGAGCAGATCGTCGACGAGGTCGCCGCACTGACGGATCGTTTGCTGGCCGCCGCGCCGGGCCTGCGTGTGCTCGCGACGAGCCGTGAGCCGCTGGGGCTGGCCGGTGAGGTGGTGTGGAGTGTGCCGCCGCTGTCCGTACCTCCATTGTCGGCAGGTGTGCATGAGGTCGGCGAGTGCAGTGCGGCGCAGCTGTTCGTCACGCGGGCGGCTGCGGCGTCGCGTGGCTTCGCGCTGACGGACGAGACCGTTGCGGACGTCGCCGTACTGTGCCGGCGGCTGGACGGGATCCCGCTGGCGCTGGAGCTCGCTGCGACGCGTGTGCGCGCTCTGGGAGTACGCGGGCTCGTAGCGCGGCTGGACGACCGTTTCCGGTTGCTGGCGACAGGACACCGTGGTGCTGCACCAAGGCAGCAGACGTTGCACGCGATGATCGACTGGAGCTGGGAGCTGCTCGACCCGGACGAGCAGTCCGTACTGCGGCGCCTCGCCGTACATGCTGATGGCTGTACGGCGGATGCCGCGGCGGCGGTCTGCGGTGAGGACGACGTACTGGATGTCCTCGTGCGCCTGGTCGACCGGTCGCTCGTCGTACCAGTTGACGGGGAACGGTTCCGGCTGCTCGAGTCGGTGGCGGCGTACTGCGTCGACAAGCTGACGGTGACGGGGGAGCTCGAGTCGTCACGGCAGCGGCACCTGGCGTACTACGTATCGCTTGGGGAGACCGCCCGCCCCGGCTTGTTCGGTGACGAGCAAGGCCGGTGGCTAGAGCTGCTGGACGACGACTCGGCGAACTTCCGGACCGCACTGGATCGAGCCGTGGCCACAGGACAGCTGGACCTCGCGGAGCGGCTCGTGGACGCTCTGGCTTGGTACTGGTTCCTGCGTGGTCGGTATGTGGAGGCCATGCGGTCTCTCGAGGCTGTGCCGGGTTCGGCGCGGGCCGGCGTGTGGCGGGCGGGGTTCATGTACCTGCTCGGGCACCCTGACGCCGCCGCCGAGCGGGACCGCTGGCTGGACGACGCGGACGCCATGGGGCAGTGGTGGATCGCTCACGCCGCCAGCGATGCCGGCGACCTGTCCACGTGCTTGTCGCTGCTCAACCAGGCGCTGAAGAGCTTTGAGGCCGACGGGAACCAGTGGGGCGTAGCCGCCGTGCTGGCTGCTCGGGCCAAGCACGCGCATGTACGGGCGGACCTGCCTGCTCTGTACGACGACGCGTGTCAGAGCATCAGTACGTTCCGCTCGCTGGGGGACCGGTGGGGCGTTCTGCAGGCGACAGGCTGGTTCGGGGCGCACGCTGAGCTCGTCGGGGACTTCGAGGAGGCGGAACGGCTGCACCTCGAGGGCATGGAAGCCGCGGAGGAGATCGGACTGTGGCCCGAGGTCGCCAGCGCGGCCGGCATGCTCGGATGGACCGCGATCCGGCGCGGGCATTTCGAGTCGGCCCGGACGTACGGCGAGCGTGGGCTTCGGCTGGCGACGGAGCAGGGGCAGCGCGCGACGCAGGCGCTCGCGGAGTTGGTGCTCGGCTTCGCCGCCCGTCGTACCGGCGCCCTGGACGAGGCCTCGTCGCGGTTGCAGGCGCTGATCGATGCCGCCCGTCGACAGTCGGAATCTGTCTTGTATCTGTCGATCGTCCTGGCGGAGCTCGGGTTCGTCCGGGAGCTCCAAGGCCGGCCCGAAGAGGCACTGGAGCTGCATGCGGAGGCGTTCCGGGTCGCGGAGCAGTTCGACTCGTTGCGGGGTCAGTGCTGGGCGCTGGAGGGGATTGCGGCCTGTCACCCCGACAAGGTGCTCGCGGCCACGTTGCTTGGGAGCGCGGCCGCCACGCGGGCGACCGAGAACTATCTGACAGCTGCGGCGGAAGCTGCGGATCTCGAGCGTGCGGTTATGGCGGCCTCAGAGGCGCTCGGGGCCGATGGGTACCAAGCGGCGTACGAGCGGGGCGCGGCCCTCGACCCAGCACAGGCTTTCGCGCTGCTAGTTCGGCAATAGATGTTCTGTAGTTGAGATTATCTGCCTAGCGAAGTAGTTTTGCTCGCGGAGCGAACTTCGAAAGGTGAATCATGGATTACGGCCACGAGCTGGTCTTCGGCACGTTCCTGACCCCCGCGGTCGACACCCCGGACCGCGTGATCGCGCTGGCCCAGCTGACCGAACAGGTCGGGCTCGACCTGGTCACCTTCCAGGACCATCCCTACCAGCCGCGGCTGATGGACGCCTGGACCCTGCTGTCCGTCGTCGCGGCCCAGACCTCGCGGGTGAAGGTGTCCACGAATGTCGCCAACCTGCCGCTCCGGCACCCGGTCGTGCTGGCGCGCAGCGTCGCGACGCTGGACCTGATCACTGGCGGACGGGTCGAGCTCGGCCTGGGCGCGGGCGGGTTCCTCGACGCGGTCGCGGCGAACGGTGGGCCGCGGCTGACGACCGGACAGAGCATCACCGCACTGGAGGAAGCCATCGCGATCATGCGCGAGGTCTGGACTCCTGGCGGCGGCGGCATCCGGCTGGCCGGCAAGCACTACACGGTTGCCGGTGCCAAGCGCGGCCCGGCGCCCGCCCACGACGTGTCGATCTGGCTGGGTGCTTACAAGCCGCGGATGCTCGCCCTGACCGGACGCCTCGCCGACGGCTGGCTGCCGAGCAGCGGGTACGCCGGGCCGGACCAGCTCGCCGCGATGAACAAGATCATCGACGAGGCTGCCGAAGAGGCGGGACGGGATCCTTCGGCGGTCCGACGGCTGTACAACGTGTCCGGTCAGTTCAGTGGGCGTGGGGGGTTCCTGCAGGGTCCTGAGGAGCTGTGGATCGACCAGCTCACCGAGCTGACGCTGGGGGAGGGCATCAGCACCTACATCCTCGCCTCGGACGACCCGGACGACATCCGGCGCTTCGCTGAGGTGGCAGCTGGTGTGCGCGAGGCTGTCTCGGTCGCCCGGTCGGGCGGCGTGGTGACAACGGCGCCTGTTCCCGCCGGTGGCTTCGGCGTCGTGCCGACACCACCTCCCGCTGTGCGGCGTAGTGCCGTACAGCTGCTGGACGAGTCCGCGCGACCGACCGGTCCGGCGGCGGACCCGTCGCGGACCTACACGCCGTACCAGCTGCAGTCCGGTCAGCACCTGATCGACGTCCACGACCATCTGCGCGCGGAGCTCGACCAGGTCCGCGATCTGGTCGAGCAGGTCGCGGCCGGGACGCTCGGGGTCGGTGCGGCGCGCTCGCACATCAACACCATGACGATGCGGCAGAACAACTGGACGCTCGGGACGTACTGTGAGTCGTACTGCCGGCTGGTCACGACGCATCACTCGCTGGAGGACGCCTCGCTGTTCCCGCACCTCCGCCGGGCCGACCCCGCGCTGGGGCCGGTCGTCGACCGGTTGCAGGAGGAGCACAAGATCATCCACGACGTCCTCGAAGGCGTCGACAAGGCACTCGTCGCACTGGTTGACGGGTCAGGCGACATCGACGGTCTGCGTGCCGCAGTCGACCTGCTGGACGACACGCTGCTGTCGCACCTGTCCTACGAGGAGCGTGAGCTGGTCGAGCCGCTGGCCCGGCTCGGGGTGCTCTGAGTCACTTCGCCTCTCCCAGGAGAGAGGCGAGGATGTCGAGGAGCCGGAGCGTCGGGACCTCGCCGAGCAGGCGGGCGGCCGAGGTCGCCGGCTCCGCGATCAGGCGGACCTGCAGCAGTTTGAAGTCGCGGACGTTGGCCGGGTTCACCAGGTCCTCGCGGACCGCCTTCAGGAACTCGGCGCCGGCCGACGCCGACCCGTACGTCATCCGGATGAAGCTGTCGGTCACCGGGTAGAGGTACGGCCGCTTCAGGTGCAGCAGCTTCGACTTCTTCGCGTGCCCGAAGCCGCGGTGGCCGGTGAACTTGTCGTCGAGCGCCATCGCCGCGTCGAACAGCTCACTGCCCGGCTCGGCGTCCTCGAGGCGTGCGTCGACCGGGATCGCCGCGAGCTCCTTCTCGGCCTCGACCTCGAGCAGCCACGGGATGTCCATCGCGCGCAGGTCCGCGCCGATCACCATGATCCGGCCCAGGTCGTCGAGCGTGACCCGGTTCGGGTCGGAGCCGCCGACGGTGGTCATCCCCGGCAGCCCGTCGTAGTACTGCAGCACGGCGCCGTTCGTCTCGGCGTACAGCCGCAACTGCGCGATCGCCTCGTCGACGACGATCTTCCGGGTACCGATGTTCATGAGCCACACCCTCACACTCGTGGTGGCAGACCCGCCAGCGGGCGGACAGCATTCGAACGTTTACTCAGTCTGTTTCCGCAGATCGTAGCGACTCCTGGGCGACCTGCACGCCAGGGTCACTTCCCGTTCTCCACAACCTGTAATCATCCGCTCTCTCCGCACGCTGAACTCCGTAAACTCTCTGTCACAACACCACGACTGAGCGGAGGCAACCATGCGGCACCGGCTCCTTCTGCTCGTCCTCGCGGTCCTCCTGCTGGTGCCCGTCCCCCCGGCCGCGCAGGCGGCGCAACCGGACGAGTATCCCTGCCTGCACCCGGACCTGACCGTCTCCGGGAACGGTGAGGTTCTGAGCACCGGCACAGAGGTCGCCAACGACGGCGGTCGCCGCCCTCGGCGTACCGCTGACGGTGACCCGGACGTACAACTCGAACGACCCGTCCACCGGCTCGCTCGGCGCCGGGTGGCGGGTGTCGTACTCGGATCGGCTCGAGTTGTCGTCTCGCGGCGCGCGGTATTTGGCGTCCGACGGCCGGGAGATCGGGTTCACGCGGGAAGGTGTGCCGGCTTCGTCGTCGAGCCGGGGCCTGCGCGCTTCACGCTGGCGCGGTCGGGGCCGACGTACGAGCTGACGAGTGTCGACCAGGTGCGGATGCAGTTCTCGGCCGGTGGCGAGCTGCAGGCCATCCGGGACCGCAACGGTCAGGGGGTGGTTGTCAGCCGGGCCGCGGGGCGCGTGCAGACCGTCACGAACGGGCGGCGGTCGGCCTCGACTCGCGGTCGCCCCCGCCCGGCTTCCTGGCCGTCTTGGCAACCGGTAATTGGGTTGAGGAGGGCCGGGCAGCACCTCATCATGAGCGCATGATTACTACGACCTTTGGACTGTTGCTGGTGGAACCTGTGGCCTTGGCGGCTCGGGTTCAGCAGCAGGCCGGTCGTTGTAGGGGGTCGAGCTTCGGTCCGTTGTGATCGGGGTGGTGGTCGCGGGGCTCTTGGCCGGGTTTGGGGTTGCTATGCCGGTCGGGCCTGTCGGGACCTATCTGGTGGCGTTGACTGCGCGGAGCTCTTTGCGGATCGGGGCGTTTGCGGCTCTCGGGGTTGCTTCGGCTGATGGCGTGTACGCGGCAGTGGCCGCGGGTGCCGGCACTGTGCTGGCTCCGCTGCTGGTGCCGGTCGTCGGACCGTTGCGGTGGGCATCGGTTGTCGTGCTGATCGGACTGGCCGTGCTCGGGGCCGCCAAGGCGGTACGGCGTTATCGTGAGCGGCGGATCGTTGCGTTGCAGCAGAAGACACCGATCGGCGCGCGGACGGCGTACTTCGGGATGCTCGGCATGACGATGCTCAACCCGTGGACGATGATCTACTTCGCCGCGCTGGTACTGGGCGGGTCCGGGGTCACGGGAGTCGGCGAGCGGATCGTGTTCGTCGTGGCAGCGTTCGCGGCGTCAGCCAGCTGGCAGCTGCTACTCGCGGGCGGTGGCGCGTTGCTAGGCCGGTTGTTGACCGGGGCAACCGGCCGGCTTGTCACCACGTTGGCGTCGAGCCTGCTGATCGTCGTACTCGCGATACGCCTGGTCGCTTGACTGAGCGCCGATCGTTCGCGGCGTGGCAATCGTGCTGGGTGCAGCCCACGTTGTGCTGGTCCGCGGTGGCAACAGTTCATGGGAACTGTTGCCACCGCGGACGCGTTGTCTGACAACTCCGGGTGTTGAAGACGCGAGGAACTTGCACCAGACAACTATGCAGCGTCCGCCGCTGTTGTGACGTTGGATGGTCGCCGTTTCTGGGGGCTAGCGGTCCTGGACGGTGTAGGTCAGGTGGGTGACCTTGGGGGAGGACTCGGCATGGGTCTGTGTGAGGGCAACGCGGCTGGCGTCGATGCCTTCGAACAGGCGGATTCCGGTGCCGAACAGTACGGGGGACAGGGCGATTGAGAACTCGTCGATCAGGCCGGCGTTGAGGTACTGGAGGATTGTTTCGGCGCCGCCGGCGATGCGGACGTCGCGGTCGCCCGCGGCTTGGCGGGCCTGGTCGAGTGCTGCTTCGATGCCGTCGTTGATGAAGTGGAAGGTGGTTCCTCCCGGGCGTTCCCAGGGGTCGCGCTTCTCGTGGGTTACGACGAAGACCTGGGTGTGGAACGGCGCCTCTTCCGGCCACATTCGTTCGCCGGCGTCGAACATCCGCTTGCCCATGACGCTCGCGCCGGTGCGCTCGAACGTCTCGCGTGCGATGTCGTTGTCGCGGCCTTCTTCACCGCCCTTGCCGAGCTTCAGGTTCTCCCGGAAGAAGCGCAGCGGGAAGACCCATCGCTGCAGCTCCATCCATTGCTTCCCCATCAGGTCCTTCGGGGAGTCGGGTGCGATGAAGCCGTCGAGCGACATCGACACGCCGAAGTACACCTTGCTTGCCATCAGTCGTTTGTTCCCTTCAGGACGAGTTCGGTGATGTAGGCAGCCAGGTTGCCCAGGGTCTGTTGGCCGCCCTCGATCGCGTGGTACTTCTCGACTGCTTCGTCGCGCAGTTCCTTGGTCGGGAAGACCGTGTGCATCTCGATCCGGGTCGCCGTACCGTCGGGCTCGAACGTGATCAGCGACTCGAAGGCGTTCGGGTCGGCGCGGAACTCACCGTGTACCAAGGCGATCCGCTCGGGTGGGACGATCTCGGTCCAGGAGATCCATTCGGGATAGTCGGTCCCGTCCGGCCCGTGCAGTACGAAGACCCACTCGCCGCCGACGTGGAACTCGAACGACCGCGTGGTGGTCGTGAACCCGTCCGGACCCCACCACTGCGACAGGTGCCGGATGTCGGTGAACGCTTCGAACACCAGCGCCGGCGGAGCGTCGATGATGCGGGAGACGACGACCTCGCGGTCCGCCGTCGTGGCCCGCGCCGATACCCCTGGTGCCGTGTCGGACTGCGCGGGTACCGCAGATTCGGTGTCGGCTCGCGCCGATGCTCCTGGTTTCGTTTGGGGCTGCCCTGGTACGGCGGGTTGCGTCTGGGACTGCGCTGATATCGCAGGCCCCGTCTCGGACTGCGCCGACGCGCCAGGTCTGGTCTCGGGTGGCGCCGACGCGCCAGGTCCGGTCTCGGAGTGCGCCGACACTCCCGGTGCGGACGCGGGGTGCGCGGGTGCACCTTGGGCCTTCGCGCTCATTGGTTGTGCTCCTGCCTTGCGTGCTTGAGGTCCTGTACGTAGGCGTCCAGGCGGTCGAAGCTCTCGTTCCAGAACTGCTCGAAACCGCCGATCCACTCGTGGACCGGCCGCAGTCCGCGGGCGTCGAGGCCGTACAGACGTTGTTTGCCTGCTTTGCGGTCCTGCACCAGCCCGACCTCCCTGAGTACCCGCAGGTGCTTGGATGCGCCGGGCTGGGTCATGCCTAGCTCTTGGGCCAGCTCGGTCACCGGGCGTTCGCCTGTCCGCAACAGCACCAGGATCTGCCGGCGCTGCGGCTCGGCGATCGCGTTGAAGACGTCGGACGTCGTGGCTGCTCGTGCCATGAACGTCATCATATGCCCATATGGGCATGCGTCAAGGGCGTGTCCGATGCCGGGCCGCGGTGGGCTGGGACGGTGTGTGGTCCTGGAGACGGATCGTGAGCCGAGCACGTGCATTGGTCGCGTTGGCCGAGCAAGGCAGCGCACGTCGGCGGGTTGGCTAGCGGGATGGTTCGGCGGCCTGAGCTGTTGCTCGGCTGGCTGCTTGGCGTGCGGAGGTGGCCGGAGACGGCTGCGGTGCCTAGCGGCTGTGCCAGGCGCGCCGCGCGGATGGTCCGAGACGTCGGCTCGGCGTGATCCGGTGGGCTTGGTGGGCTTGGTGGGCTTGGTGGGCTTGGCGGGCTCGGCGTGACGCGGTGGGGCTTGGTGGGGCCGGCGTGAACCGGCCAGGCTCGATGCGACCCGGCGTGACGCAGTGGGGCTCGACGCGAGTTGGCGTGACGTCGTGGGGCTTGGTGGGGTCGGCATGAACCGGCCAGGCTCGATGCGACCCGGCGTGACGCAGCGCGGCTCGACGCGAGTCGTGGTGGCCGCGGTGGGGCTTGGTGGGGTCGGCATGGACCGGCCCGGCTCGATGCGACCTGGCGTGGCGCGGTGGGGCTTGGTGGGGGGTCGGCATGGCGCGGTGGGGCTCCACGCGACTCGGCACGAGTCGGCGCGAGTCGGCGTGACGCGGCCGTGGCGAGGTGGGCCTTGGGTGGGGGCCGGCATGAACCGGCCGGGGTCGGCGCGATCCGGCGTGGTGCGGTGGGGCTTGGTGGGGCTCGGCGTGACGCGGTGGGGCTCGACGCGACTCGGCCGTGCCTCGGCGTGACGCGGTGGGGCTCGGTGTGAACCGGCCGGGGTCGGCGCGATCCGGCGTGGCGAGGTGGGGGTGGGTGTGAACTGGGCGGGGGCGACGCGACCCGGCGTGACGCGGGCGGGCTTGTGGCGGCCGGCTTGTAGCGGGTGGGCTCGGCGTGAGGCGGCGGGTCGGTGCGGCTTGGAGCCGGGGGAGGGGGCTGCTGTCGCTCGGGAGTGGTTGGAGGTTAGAGGGGGCGTTCTACGGCGGTGGTTGGGTTGAGGAAGAGGAGTACTGGCGGGGCGGTGTTGGGGAGGATTTGGGCGTAGGCCTGGAGTTGGGGGGCGTAGTAGGCGACTCTCGCGTCGAGCGCTGAGACGGGGATGACGTCGGTTTTGTAGTCGACGATGGTGAGGCGGCCGTCGTCTTCGCGGTAGATGAGGTCGACGAAGCCTTCGAGGATGGTGCCGTCGGGTTGCTCGGTGCCTACGTACGACTCGCGCCAGTGGTCGCGGGCGGCGGCGCGTTGTACGACGTCGGACGCGAGGGCCGAGCGGACGAGGGCGGTGACCACGTCCGCGTACTCGAGGACGCCCTCGGCGAGGCATTGCGTTGACACGGCGGCTTCGAGGCCGGCGCCGGTGGAGAGGTCGACGACCTGGAGTACGGCGTGGACGGCGCGGCCGATTGCGGTGCCGTAGCGGCCCTTGGACCAGGGCGGGAGTTCGAGGTCGCGGGCTGCCTTCGCGGTGCCGGGGTCGACGGGTTCGTGGTCGGAGCCGGAAGCAGGATCCGTGAGGGTGAGCTCGGGGCCTGTGCCCTCCAAGCCGGAGGCTGATCGGGCGGAAGGGCGGCGGCTGGCGGATTGGGCGGCGGTGGCTCGGGTTTCCCAATCGGTGCGGGAGATGGGCGGGGTGACGTCGGGGCTGGCGGTGGGCTCGCGGTCGGGGACCGGCGGGCTGGTGAAGACGGTGGCGTGGGGTGCGTCGGCGCCGCCGGCGGTGGTGAGGAGCTCGGCGTTGCTGGTGTGGCGGCGGTTGCCGGAGCGGTGCAGCGAGACGACCAGGTGGTCGCGGGCGCGCGTCGCGGCGACGTACAGGAGGCGGCGACGTTCGTAGTCGTCCATCTGCTCGTCGACGGGCTGGACGAGGTCGAAGTCCTCGGTCTGGACGGAGGATTTCAGCTTGACGGCGTACCCGCCGGTGAGCGGCCAGAGGACCTGGACCCCGCGCTGGCGGTTCGGGGACGCGGTCATGCCGGAGAGGATGACGATCGGGAACTCGAGGCCCTTCGCGGCGTGGATCGTCATCACCCGGACGGCGTCGGCGTCGGTCTCGGGCAGCACCGCCTCGGCGACGCGGGACGTCTCCTCGCCCTGGTGGGCGGCCCAGGCGAGGTACGAGCGGAGGCCGCCGTGCTCGACCTCGGACCACGCGCGGGCCTGGTCGACGACGAACCGGATCCGGCGCCAGGCGTCGCGGGCGCGCGGGCCGATCGCGGCGACTTCGAGCATCCGGCGGTCGGCGACGATCTTCGCGAGGACCTCGCTGGGGGTCAGCCAGCGGGCGGCGTAGTACGTCCGGCGGAGCCACTCCATCGCCTCGGCGACCGGGTGGGTGAGGAGCTGGTCGGGGACCGGGGCGGTGAGGATGAATCGGCCGCCGTCGCGTTTCCAGGTGTACAGGTCGTCGTCGCCGCAGCCGAACAGCGGCGAGCGGAGCGTCGTGACGAGCGCGAGCTGGTCACTCGGGTCGCCGAGCGCGCGGGCGCAGGCGAGCAGGTCGCGGACCTCGGCGGTCTGGTAGACGAGCGAGCTGGCTTCCGCGCGGTACGGGATGTCGGCGCGGTCGAGCGCGTCCTCCAGGAACGGGAGCGAGGTGCGGGCCGGGACGAGGACCGCGATGTCGCCGGCTTCCGCGGGGCGCCAGGTGTCCGTGCGCTCGTCGTACACCAGCCAGCCGTCGCGGAGGGCCTCTTCGATGACGGAGGCGACGTCGGTGGCCTCGCGTTCGCGCAGGACGGAGGCTTGCGCGCGGGGAAGGTCGTCGTGCGGTACGGCGCCGAGGATCGTGACGGCCGGGCCTGCCGCTGGATCCTCGGGTGCTTCCTCGACCGGTACGTCGACGGCGTCGTCGCGGCGGCGGAACGGGAGGACCGCGGCGAGGTCAGCCACCTCGTCGGGAGAGGGCTCGTCGAACAGCGTGGGCTCGTCGAAGATCGAGAGCTGGTCGCCCTGGACCGGGTCAGGTGACGGCGGGGCGGGCGCGTCGTGGTCGGGTCGGCTGCCCAGGCGCGACGGGCGTGCGTTACCCGCGGATGACGGCGAGCCGGGGCCGGCAGCGGCGGGGTCCGCGGATGAGGACGAGCCGGCAACCGAAGTGGCGGTGGTCGGGTTGGTGCGGTGGGGGGAGAGGGATTGGTACGACGGCTGCGCCGACTCCTGCGGCTGGATCAGTGTGCCGAACACGGTGTTGATCCACTGCAGGATCGCCGGCACCGTGCGGAAGTTCGTGGTGAGGGCGACGGTCTCGCCGAGCAACTCCTGGGCGGTGAGGTACGTCGCGATGTTGGCGCGCCGGAACCGGTAGATCGACTGTTTCGGGTCGCCGACCACGAACAGCCGCCCCTCGGGGACCTCGACGTCCTGCCAGTCCGGCGCGTCGGCCTCCGCGCCGCCGGCGATCCGGACCGCGAGCTCGATCTGGATCGGGTCGGTGTCCTGGAACTCGTCCAGCAGCAACCGCTCGAACCGCTCCTGCAGAGCAGCACGCACGTCCGCGTCGCGGCGGAGCAGGTCACGCGCGAGCACCAGCAGGTCGTGGAACTCCAGCCGGCCCTCGGCCCGCCGCAGCTCCGCCGACTCCAGCACCCGCTCCGCGATCCAGTGCGAAAGGTGCCGAAGGCAAGCATCAAGGAGCAGCTCGACGAGGGAACCGGCGACCTCGACGACCTCGGTGCAGTCCGCGCGGACCTTCGTGATGTCCGGCCAGTTCTCCTTCCGGCCGATCCGGCCCACCTTGAGGCCGCGGAACGTCTGCAGCAGCGCGAGCTGCGTCTCCTGGTCGGACGCGGCGTCGAGCATCAGGCCGAGCTCCCGGATCTGCTGGACCTTCGGCAGCAGCCGGTCGTCGGCGTCGAGGCAGGAGTCGGCCGCGACGCCGATCTGCGCGGCCGCGGCGACCAGGCCGCCGAGGTCGGGCATCGCGACCAGCTCGGGCGGGTCGACCAGGACCCGGTCCGCGATCAGGTCCCAGTCGTTGCCGAACAGGCGGGCGAGCGACCGGAGATGCTTCAGCTCGACGCCGACGGCCATCGCGAGCAGCAGCGGCTCGGCGATCGAGTCGTCGTCGAGAAGTTGCTGCTGCAGTTCGGCCCAGCGTTCCTCGAAGGCGACCGACGAGCCGACCTCGTCGAGGACGTCGATGAGCGGCGGCAGCCCGGCCTCGATCGGATGCGCGAGCAGGATCTGCTGCGCGAACGCGTGCAGCGTCCCGATCGACGCGGAGTCCAGATCGTCGAGCGCCGCATCGGCGAGCCGGCCGGCCGAGCCCTTGCGCGCCCGCTCGAACTCGACCCGCAGCCGGTCCCGCAGCTCCGCCCCGGCCTTCTCGGTGAAGGTCACAGCGGCGACGGTCCGCAGCGGTACGCCGTCGCGCAGCACCAGCGTGGCGACCCGGTCGACCAGCGCGTGCGTCTTCCCGGACCCGGCACCCGCCTCCACGAACAGCGTGGTGTCGGTGTCGGACCGGATCCGGTCGCGGGCCGCCCCGTCGAGCAACTGCTCGGTCATCGGCAGCCTCCTGGCCGGAGCGTCGGGCGGCGGCTACTCATCCGAGGCCACCTCCAGCGCGGTCGGGTCGATGAGCCGCACCAGGCGCTCGAGGACAGGGTCGTGACGTTTGCGGTCCCACCGGGCCCGGACCTCGCTGTGCCCCAGGCTGTCGGGATTGCAGTACGGGCACTGCACCCACAGGAAGTCGGGCACCTCGGGCGCCTTCGGCGGGAAGAACCCGGCCGCGATCGACGACACGATCACGTCGAGCGTGTCGACGTACCGCGCCTCGACCTCAGGGGTCAGCGGGACCGGGATCCGTTTGCCGCCGCGGCGGACGAACCAGTACGACGCCTCCACCGGGGTGGACGGTTCGCCGAGGCGCGCGCGGGCGGCGTACGCGTACACGGGCAGCTGGAGTTTCGTCCCGCCGGCGACGGGATCCGCTTCGATGCCCTCGTAGCGCGAGAAGCCGCCGGTCTTCACGTCGGTGACGTAGATCGTGCCGTCCGCGCCGAGGTCGACCTTGTCCGCGGATCCACGCAACAGCACCCGTCCGGACGGCACCGGGATCTCGACGGGCGGCTCGCCGTCGAACCCGAACGTCAACTCGCTGGCCACGACCGACGCGTTCCGCTCCGAACGCCAGCGGTCGTCGTCGGTGAGCAGCACCATCAGATCGCCGAGGATCCGCAGCCGCTCGCGCTGCCACAGCCGGGGGTGACCGGTCAGGCCCTCGGCCTCGAACTGGTCCGCGAGATCCGCGCCGATCGCCAGCAGCAGGGAGCGTTGCTCCTCGGTCCAGGGCTCGCCGTACCCAGGCAGCGAACCGGCGAGCCGGGTGACGAACGCGTCGAGGCTGTTGTGGATCAGGTTGCCCACCTGGACGGGGGAGATGACGAGCAGATCCTCCGGAGCCTCCAACGGCTCCACCTGGAGCAGCCGCTCGACGAAGTAGGCGTGCGGGCACGTCGCATACGACTCCAGGGAGGTCGGCGAGGCGATCCGGTCCTCAACCGCGAACTCGGGCAGACCCGACACGCCGGACAGGTCGCCGTCGAAGCGTGTGAACGCGCTGGAAGCACGCCCCCGCAGCAATTCCCGGGCCTGCACGAGCACCCGGTCCTGCACCCACAGCTTCGCCGCGGCGGCCCGCGTCTGCCACTCCTGCTCGGTCGCCGGCATCGTTGCCGTGGTCAACGAACCGGCGTACGACGCCGACGTCCGCAACACCTCGCCGTACCGATCCCATTGCGTCGCCGGCAGACCGTGGTCACCGGTCAGCTCCCGCAGCGATCCGAGCAACCAGCGCGTCGGCAGCCGTCGCGACGACCGGCGCAGATCGCCGCGCGGGAACGACGCCACCACGCGCGCGCCCGCCGAGAACGCGACCAGCAGGTGCCGCTGCTTCTCGTCCAGACGATCGCGGAACGACGCGAGCTCGGGCGCGGCTGCCTCGCGCACCCGGTGGGGGAGCAGCGCGTCCTCGTGGACCCGGCCCGGATACAGATCCTCGGACAGACCGACGACGTACACGATGTCGGCCGACAGCCCGACGCTCGCCGACAAGGGCGCCACCAGCACGCCGGTGCCGAAGGAACCGACGCGGGGGAGTGACTGCTGCAGCTCCAGATCGAGAACGTCCCGCAGAACAGCGAGACTCGCCGGCGTCCCGAGCTCATCGAGTGTCGACAGGCCCTTCAACGACCCCTCGACGGCGGCCGCGGCGTACTGCTCCTCGATGGGCAGCGACGAGTAGTCACCGAGCAAGTCATGGAAGAGTTGCAGCACGCCCTCGGACAGCGAGGACCACGTTTCAAGCTCTGCCAGACTGCCGAGCCGTCGACGCAGGGTCGAAGCGAACCTGTGCAGGCGCTCGGCCATCGAAGCGTTGTACTGCGCGCGCCGGATCGCGGCCGGCCGGGGATCCTCGGCGGCTTCCTCCTGGTCGGCGGTCCGCCGCTCGGACTCGGCATACCGCGCCAGGCGGGTGTCCCAGTCGTCGCCGCGCACCACCCCTGCCGCCCGCGACATCCGCTCCCACTGCGGCACCGGGATGCGCTCGCCGGCGAAGTCCCGCGTCGGCGCGTTCGCCAGCGCACGGAACACGTCCGCGCGCGGCAGATCCTGGTCGACGAGCGCCAGCACTTCGAGCAGCGTGCGCGCGATCGCCCGCTCGTGCACCGGACGCGTCCCCGGTCCGTTGACCTCGATGCGCGCGGCGCCCAGGTGCTCGTGCAGAAGCCGTGCGTACGGCGAGGCCGCGGCGTACAGCACCGCGATCCGATGCGCCGGCGTGTGCTCCAGCGCCGCGACGACGTCACGCACCACGCAACGCACCTCGTCGTCGGCGTCGGACGCGTTCAGGATCTCGGTGGCGACCGGGTAGTTCTTCGAGATCGACGGCGGCAGGTCGATCCCGATCCGCTCGAGCGATCGCCGGACGGCGCGATCGGCCCGTCGTACGTCCGTCAACCCGACGATGACGGTGAGATCGGCCGCGGCGTCGCCGAGCGCGGCGACGAAAGCAGCCTGCGATTGGGTGAGCTCCTGGGGGAGATACAGCACGAGTGCCCCGAGCTCGCCGACGACCTCGGGCGACGCCGCGATGCGGGCCGCGGCGGCGCGCAGCAGGTCGGTCTCGTCGTACCACTCGGCGGCCAGCTCGGTGGTGACGTAACGATGCAGCCGAACGAGATCGGGGCCGAGCGCCGACGCGTGCGCGACGTTGTCGAGCGCGGGATCGGTCAGGTCGCGGAGCTCACGATGCGCGGATGCGAGCGCTTGAATGGTCGACGGGTGCTCGGCGACTTCCTCGAAGATCCCGGGCGCCTTCGCGAGCGCCGTCCGCCAGGTGGCGGCGACGATCGGACGGGTGGCCGGACGACGCGGCGTCAGCAGACCGGCCGCGATCTGCTCGGCCAGCCGCTCGAGGGTCGCCAGATACAGCCCGCCGATCGACGAGCGGGCGAGGTGGCGGCGGGCGACGACGCCGGCCAGATTGTTCGGCAGGAGCAGGGTGACAGGGGTCATCGGATCGTCGGCCTTCAGCCCCGCGACGACGGCGTGCAGGCGCTCCAGAGCAGCGGCGCCGTACGCCGTGCTCTCGATCCGGGTCGTGCTCACTCCAGCCCCCGATCCGTCCACTGTCACCGCACTGTCACCGCAGACCGTAAACCTTGCCACGGACAGAAAGATGACGGGGCGCGAAACGCCAAGGTTTCTGCAGGGTCGGCGGCTGCCTCGCACAATGAAGAAATGACCAGGGAGACGCGGTTCGCGCGGGTGTTGCTCGTGCTCGTTCTCGCGCCCTCCGGCGGGCTGTTCGGCAAGACCGTCGCCGAGGCCGCGCAGGCCCGTCCGTGGTGGCCGTGGCTGGTCGCCTCACTCGGCTGGCTGCTGCTGTCCGGCGCGATCTCGATGGCCGTGTCGCATCATGACGCCGAGCACAGATAATGCTCCGATGGCCGCCGCTGTGCATCACGTCGAGATCTGGGTCCCGGACCTGTCCCGGGCCATCACGAGTTGGGGCTGGGTCCTCAACCGGCTGGGCTGGAAGGACGGTGACGGCTGGCCGGGCGGGATGACCTGGGCTGCCCCGGACGGCTGCTATGTCGTCGTCGAGCAGAGCCCGGCGATGTCGGCCGCCGAGCACGACCGGATGCGGCCCGGCATGAACCATCTGGCACTGAACGCGGGCAGCCGGGCCGAGGTCGACGGCATCGTCGCGGAGGCCGCCGAGCACGGCTGGACGCTGATGTTCGCCGACCGTCATCCGTACGCCGGCGGCCCGCAGCATTACGCCGCCTTCCTCCACAACACCGACGGCTACGAGCTCGAGATCGTCGCTCCTGATTAGCAGGTGAGACTACTGATACCTGGAGTGACCACTGGGGCCACTGGTGTGACATGGTTACACCAGGCAATCAACGGGGCAATCAGTACGGTCGCGGGGCAAGTGTGGAAGGACGATGCTCGTGACGGAGAAGCCTGACGGGGGAAATGCGCCCGGTCCGGCCGCACCGGAGCTCCTGGAAGCGCGGATCCGCGGTTTGCAGCATGCGCTGGGGCAGTTGCTGGACAACGCCCGCCGCCTGACGTACGGCGAGCACCAGCGCGCCGTGAAGCTGCATCGTCAACTGCAGGAACAGACCGCGGCGGCCCGGCGGGAGTCGCGGTCGCTGGTCGACGCCAAGACGGCGGAGGCGCTGTCCGACGCGGAGCCCCGGGCCCGGCTGCTCGCGGACCGGCTCGCCCCCGGACTGGCATCGATCCCGCCGAACGACGCTCGCTGGCGTTCGCGGCAGCTGATCGGCGCGGGCGTCCCGGCGTACATGCGGGTCGGCGAGCTGGAGTCCGGTACTCCGGTGGTCGCGCCGCTGCTGCGCACCAACGGCTGGAAGGTGACCGGCGACCGTCACGAGTCTGCTCGCCGCCTGCTGCAGGGCATCGCGCTGCGGCTGGTCGCCGCGTCGGAACCGTTCCGGCTGCGCATCGATGCGTTCGACCCGAAGCTGACCGGGATGATGGGTCTGCTCGGGCACCTGACCACGAAGTATCCGCAATTGGTGCCTAGGGCAACGCATACCGCGGAACAGCTGCACACGGTGCTGTCCGGCCTCGTCGACGTGTCGTCGCTGCGGGCCAGCCGGCAGGCGCAACTCGGGCACGAACGCTTCGAGGACCTGCTGAAGGAGACCGGTCAGGTGACCGATCCCTATCGGGTGGTCGTCCTGTTCGACTACCCGTTCGGCATCGACACACTCGCCCAGCGCGACCTGCTCCGGCTGGCCGCGACCGCCGGCCGGCGCGGCATCTGCTTCCTCGTCCACTACGACGCGTCGACGGCCGCCGAGCTCGACGTCGACTCGAAACAGTTGCTCGATCTCCTCAATCCGGTTGCCATCGTCAACGACCGGGTCGAGATCGCGCAGCTGCCGCCGGCCCGGCTGGATCCGCCGTTCGACGCGACCGTCGCCGCGGGGATCTGCGACGTGATCGCCGAGCAGGCCGAGATCGCCGTCCTCCCGACCATCGACTTCGACCGGACGCTGCCGGACCGCTCGACCTGGTGGCAACCGGTCAAGGACGAGATCGGCACCGTGATCGGGTACGACGACCGCACGCCGGCGTTGGTGCGGCTGCGCAGCGGCAACCCGGCCCTGCCGCATGTGCTGGTCGGCGGCGCGGTCGGCCAAGGCAAGTCGAACCTGCTGCTCGTGCTCATCCACGGACTGGCCGCGCGCTACTCGCCGTCCGACCTGGAGATGTACCTGCTGGACTTCAAGCACGGTGTCGAGTTCTCGGCGCTCGGCCCTGGCCCGGATCGGCCGCACTGGCTGCCGCAGATCAGGGTGCTCGGGGTGCACAGCGACCGCGCGTTCGGTCTCGCCGTACTGCGTCACCTGTCGGACGAGCTCGCCCGGCGCAGCGAGATCTTCAAGTCGCACGGGAACGTCGCCGACATCGCGGAGCTGCCCGCGGGCCCGGAGCGGCCGCCGCGGATCCTCGTCGTACTCGACGAGTTCCAGGTGCTGCTCGAGGACGACGACGAGCTTGCGGACGAGGCGGCGAAGCTGCTCGAGCGGCTGGTCCGGCTGGGCCGCGCTTACGGCGTGCACGTCGTGCTGGCGACGCAGACGATCGAGGGCGTCAAGCGGCTGTCGACGCGGCGGGACTCGATCTTCGGCCAGGTGCCGTACCGGATCGCGTTGAAGACGACACCGGCCGACTCGCAGGCAATTCTGCGCAGTGGGAACACGGCGGCGGCGGAGCTGCAGTTCCGCGGCGAGGCCGTGCTGAACGCGAACTTCGGCTCGCCGGACGACAACCAGCATGTGCTCGTGAGCTTCGCGGACAAGGCTGTGCTGGACTCGCTGCGGCAAGAGCTGTGGACGCGGGCGGGTACGGCGGTGCACCCGCCGCGGGTGTTTCACCTGGCCGAGCCTGCGCGGCTGACGGACACGGCGACGGCGGTGAAGCCCGAGCTCGGCCGGCCGTGGACGGGGTTGCCGATCGCGGTGACCGAGGAGCCGGTCGCGGTCGAGGTGCAGCCCGAGCCCGGTGCCGGCGTACTCGTGCTGGGCGACGGGCCGGCGGACGCTCTCGGCGTGCTGACCGGGTTGGTGGTGTCGACGGCCGCCGGCGCAATGGAGCCGCCACGGTTCCTCTTCGTCGACGGTACGAACTCGGCGCCGTCTGTTGCCGAGGGCAAGGATGCGCTGGTGCAGGTGCTGCGGCAGCTCGGGTGCGAGGTCGAGACCGTCGACAAGCACGACGACATCGCGCCGCGGCTGTTCACGCTGCGGGACGCGATGCGGAGCGGGGAAGCCGCGGGGACGTACCTGCTCGGGTTCGGGTTCCACGGCGTACCGCGGATGCAGGTGCATGCCGAGGGGTTCTTCGAGAGCCCGGCGAACGTGCTGCAGGACATCGTGCGGGACGGGCCGGCGCAGGGGCTCATCACCTTCGGGTGGTGGAACCGGCTGCACGTCTGCACCGAGCAGCTCGGGTACGGGCGCGCGAACGTGGCGACGCATCTGTTCCTGCGGCACCCGCAGGACGGCGTACGCGCGGTGGCGGGTCCGCTGGTGCGCTGGGCGTCCGAGCCGCACCGGGCGTTGCTGTGGGACGGGTTGCATCCGGAGGCGCAGGTCGTCGTACCGTACGCGGCGCTGCGGTCGGACGAGGTGGATCGCGCGGTGGAGCTGGTGCGGCGATGAAGACCGAAGAGCAGGAGTGGTCGGAGTACACGCGTGCGCTCCGGACGGTCGCGATGGCGCGGGCCGACGCGCAGCAGGCGCAGGACCGGGTGACGGCGCACAAGTCGAAGGCGGAGGCGACCGCGGCGGCCGAGGCCGACGCGATGGCCGAGCGCGGGCGCAAGCTGCAGACGCGGCTCAACTCGCTCGCCGAGAAGGCCGCCGAGAGCCTGCAGCGCGCCGGGCTGCCCGCGGAAGGAACACGGGCGAACCACACGCTGCCCGAGATCCGTGCGCTGAACGACATCGAGAAGATCGCCGAGCGGATCACCGAACAGCTCGCCGAGAGCGTCGACCAGTTGGAGGAGCTGCGGACCAAGGCCCGGGCGCTCCAGGAGCGGCGCAAGCGGCGTACCATCAGCGCGGTCCTGGCGCTGGCCGGGTTCGTGCTGGTGTGGGTGCTGACCGGCTCGTTCCTGGCCGGGGTCGAGGCCGCGGCGATCGCCGCCGTCACGATGCTGGCCGCGTCGCGGGTGCTCGGGCTGCCCCGGCTGCCCGGCGCGCGCTGGTGGGGCTGGGGCGGTGCCGCCGCGGTGCTGGTGCTGATGGCGACCGGGCTGCCCTGGTGGCTCGGGATCCTGGTGCCGGTCGTGGTGGCGGGTACGGCGATCGTGCTGCCGAAGAAGCGCAACTAGTTTGGGAGTGGGTTGAGGTGTCGGACGTACTACGGCTCAAGGAACAGCTGCACCAGGTCTCGATGGAGGCCAAGCAGGCGGCGGGCGGCCTGGCCGGGTTCAAGCTCAGGTTCACCCAGCACAGCCAGCTGGTGGAGAGCCTGATCGCGGGTACGGCCACCGGCATCGACCGCGACATCACCGAGATCCTCGAAGCCGCGAGCAAGGCCGTGGAACAGGCCGCCGAGGCACTCGAGATCGCCTCGGCCGGCTGCAAGAACTACGCCGACCAGATCTGACACCCGAGTCACCACGGTGCCGTCCGAGCTGCAGCGGGTCGCCCGCGGCCTGGTCGACTGCTTCGACGAGATCCCGCGTGTCGTCGAACAGCTCACGCGTACGGCGGCTCGCTGCCGGGAGAACGCCCAGCTGGCACTGCTGGCGTCCCGCGGCCAGGCGACCGTCGCCGCCCAGCAACTCGACGCCGCGGCCCGTGCGTGCGAAGCCGCCGCCCACTTCTTGTCGATGGCCCCACCGAAGGCCCGCGGCTGGGCCGAGGGCCTGGTCGGCGACGGCGGTCCGTCCACCAACCGCCCGTCGTCGGACTCGGCCGACCGCAACAAGCTGACCAGCGGAAGCGGCACCGAGATCCGGATCAAGCGGCACGTCGTCACCTACGAAGACGTCGAGCTGGCCGAGGACGACGAGCCGCCGGTGATCACCGCCGCCCGCAAGGCCTTCGAGAACTACCGCAAGGCCCGCGAGAAGGACGAAGAGCACGACGACCCGGAGCCGCTCGAGCTGGAGATCACCGTCACCGAAACCGGCGAGATCATCGTCGAAGAGCCCGACAAGAAGGAAGAGCAGAAGCGTGCCGAACGCCTCACCCGCGACTTCGGGTTCACACCCGAGCCGGACGAGGCACCCGAGCCCGAGGAACCGGACGAGAAGGAAGAAGAGAAACGCGCGGACCGCCTGACCCGCGACTTCGAACTCACCCCCGACCTCACCGAAGCCGCCAAGGCCCTCCTGGCCACAATGGCCGAGTCCGAAAACCAGCAGTGGGAACACGCCACCCTCACCATCACGGCAGACCACCTGGAAGCCACCTTCGACCACCCCGAGGACCGCCCGCCGACACCGATCGTCGTCGACATCGAACTCCCAGACCTCCCGGCACCGAGGGACCTGGACTTCGACCCAGCCCTCGACGCGCGTCCGCTGGAGATCGACTTCACTCCGGGCGTTCACGATCCGACGGGCACCTTCGATCCACAGGAAGTGGCCATCGCCCAGCGCCTCACCGAGGAAGGCTGGCGCATCGACGCCCGCCTCGCGGATCACGAGACGCCGAACAAGAAGAATCCGGACGTGATGGTTCGCAAGTCCGGCTCGAGCGAAGGCGTCATCATCGAGTTCAAGACACCGACGAGCAACAGGAACAGCGCACTCAAACGGAACATGAACGCAGGCAGCAAACAGGCCGGCCGGGACGGCGAGGTCGTCATCGACGGCCGCCCGATCGGTCTGTCGGAGCAAGATGCGCTGCGAGCCTTCCGGCGGGCCTGCGGACAGCCGGGGACGAGAGTGGCCAACATGGTGCATGTGATTCTTGGGGACGGACGCCTGGTGACATTTGCGAAGGAGTCGTGATGGCCGACAGCGATGAGATCTTCCTGGCGCTGGACGAGCCGTTGGAGGCGGCGGCCGAGCGGATCGCGCGGGTGCTGGACCTGGAGTTCAACGGGGATCTGAGAGCCGAGAGCGGCGAGTTGCAGTACAAAGGCCGTGCTCGCACATCCGACGCGATCATGGCTGTCTACATCGGACCCAACATCTTCGAACCGGAGCCGGACGAGGTGCAGGCGATGGACGGGTACGGCGTCGTTGTCGACGTCCAGTTCCGCACGCACAAGGACGCACAGGCCGAAGAAGCCCGGTTGCTGTTCGAGCGGCTGGTCGGTGAGCTGGGCGACGTGCCCGCGCTGCTCTCGCACAACGTCGAGATGCTCGTCGCCGCGTACCTGCCCGGTCGCGGCACCCACACCTTCCAGCCTCGCACCACCCTCGACGACCCGGACCTGGAGGTCTGGCGCTCGTGGGTCGTTGCTGATGTCGACGAGTGACAACGTGTTCGTGGCGACCGAGGATTCGGTGGGTGAGGTCGCCGCGTGGCTGGCCGGCGGTCTTGGGCTGGAGGCTGTCGCGGATGCCGACCTGAAGGGCGATGAACGCTTGTTCCGCCGTTCGACGCGGACAGGTGCGGGCGTGGTGGCTGTTCTGGTGCGTCCGAATGGGGTCGCTCTCGTCTCCCCGGAGCCTGACGAGATTCAGGCGATCGACCGGTACCCGATCGACCTCCACGTCCGCCTCGTCGGGGCGAAGGACGAGGACTGGCAGCTGCGTGAGACTAGAGCGGTCTTCGACGAGCTTGTGACGGCGCGCCCTGACGTATCCGCGTTGCTGGTGCACAACCTCGACACGCTGGTGTCGGCCTACCTGCCTGGTGCCGGCGTGCAGACCTTTGATCCGGCGATCACCCCTGACGTCGAGGACATCGAGACCTGGCGCTCGTGGGTCGTCAGCTGAGGAATCTCACGGGGTGTGAGGAATTTCTCGGGAGTTGCGTCATGAACGGGCTCGGGGGCCGTCACTTCCTGTGAACCCATCCCCACAGGGCAGTGGAAGGGATTGACGTGAAGGGTTGTGCGAGGTCGCTGATGGGATCCGGCTCGATTCGGTGCCGGGTGTGTTGAAATGGCCGACGGTGCGGTCCGGGTGGAGCGTCGTCGGGTCAGGGTCTGGTTCGGGGATCATGTGGTCGCCGACTACCGGGCCGAGGCGGAGTTGGCCGAGCGGTATGCGGCGGCCATGTCGCGCAGGTTCGCCGGGTTGCGGGTGACGAGCGACCCGATTCCGGACCACGATCCAGGACCGGAGCGGAGGCTGCCGGGGGAGCGGCTGTGGGAGGTCGCGCCGACATGAGCTCCCGTCGCTTCCGGTTGATCCGTCATCAGGACGTCTCCGGTGTCAGCGGTACCGGACCCGTCGCCGAGGGGGTGCAGTTCACCGACGGCGCGGTCGCGCTGCGCTGGTACGGCGACTACCCGACCACGACGGTCTGGGACAGCATCGAGTCGGTGGTCGCGATCCACGGGCACGGCGGTGCCACGGTGATCGAATGGCTCGACCCGGAGTTGGGTCCCGATCCCGACCTGAGGCTGCCGCCGCGCGAGTCGCTTCCGCCCCGGCCATGGCCGGATCTGCACTCCACGACCGAGCGGCAGGACCCCGACCCGCTGCATTCCGACCGCGACCTCGGTCCGCACGGCGCCGCGCCGCCGTCCGCGTGGCCGTCGTACCGGGTCTTCCGCTGAGGTTCCGATCCACCGGTGCCGGGTGACCCCTTCCGGCACCGGTCACCTCGGTACGGCGTACGCCCGGGCGAGCCGGCGTACGCCGTACCTGAGGATCAGCGGTACTCCTGCTCGTCCACCTTCTCGAGGTTGTAGAACGTGCCGGGCCCGTCGCAGAGCTCCATCATCCGCTCCGAGAACTCGGTGGTGTCGGCCCGCCGTGAGTTCTCCATCGCCGCTTCGTACGAGGCGAACTCGACGATCGCGAAGTAGCGCCCCGGCTCGTCCCGGTCGGCGCAGGTCATGCCGCGCGTCGGCGCTGCGCCGCCCGCGTCGGCTTCCCGCTTGGCGCGGAAGTCCTCCATCAGCGCCGCGATCTCGTCCGGCTTGGACGTGCGGTACTCGATGATCTGAACGAAACCAGCCATCTCTCCCCCTGCTGCCACAGACACTCACCCCTGGGTGTCCTGATGGTTCGACAGTGCGCCCGGATCGTGCGGCTGGCAAGGGGGCGAGGATTACGGTGACCTGACGCGGGCGGCGGATCACCGACGGGAGTTTCTGCCCTCGGCAAAGGTGCTTGGGAATCGTTGCCGCCGCCTGATTGGCTGGCCCGCATGGAGATTCTGATCCTCGGTGGTACGGCGTGGCTCGGTCGGGAGATCGCGACGCAGGCGATCGCACGCGGGCACGCGGTGACGTGCCTGGCCCGCGGCGAGAGCGGGGCGGTCGCGGACGGCGCCACGCTGGTGGCCGCCGATCGCAGTCGTCCGGATGCGTACGACGGGGTGCCCGTGCGGGACTGGGACGCAGTGTTCGAGGTGTCGTGGGAGCCGGGGTTCGTGAAGGCGGCGCTGGCCGCGTTCGGCGCGCGGGCGAAGCACTGGACGTACGTGTCGTCGGTGAACGCGTACGAGAAGTACGACACGCCCGGCGCGGACGAGACCGCCGTACTGCGGGAGCCGGCCGCCGCGGACGCGGTGGACCGGGAGTTGTACGGCGAGGCGAAGGTCGCGTGCGAGCTCGCGTCGCGCGAGGTCGTCGGGGACCGGCTGGTGATCGCGCGGGCCGGGCTGATCGGCGGCCCAGGGGATCGCAGCGACCGCGCGGGGGCCTGGGTCGCGCGGGCGGCGCGGGCGCCCGAGGAGCCGTTGCTGGTGCCCGACACGCCCGAACTGGCGACGTCGGTGATCGACGTACGGGACCTTGCCGGATGGCTGCTGGACAACGCGACCGACGGACGGACCGGGACGTTCGACGTTCGCGGGCCCTTGGTGCCGTTCGGTGAGTGGATCGAGCTGACCCGGGAGGTCGGCGGTCACACCGGGCCTGTGGTGCGCGCGCCGCGGGAGTGGCTGGTGGAGCAGAAGGTCGACCAGTACATGGGCCCTGACTCGCTGGCGATGTGGCTGGTCGAGCCGGGGTACGAGGGCTGGTCGTCGCGCAGCGGCGCGGCAGCGGCGGCGGCCGGGCTGACCCATCGGTCCCGCCGGGAGTTCCTGGCGGACACGCTGGCCTGGGAACGCGAGCTCGGCCTGAACCGTGAGCGAAAGGCAGGCCTGAGCCCGGCCAGGGAGCAGGAGTTGATCGAGGCCCTCAAGGCGTAGAGAGTGGGCGCATGCGCCTCCTGCTCATCTCTGACACGCACTTGCCGGTGCGGGCGAAGAAGTTGCCCGCACCGGTATGGGAGGCGGTCGACGACGCCGACGTGGTCGTCCATGCGGGCGACTGGGTGAGCGTCGCGCTGCTCGATGAGTTGGAGGTGCGCGCCAAGCGCCTGATCGGGTGCTGGGGCAACAACGACGGCCCCGAGCTGCGGGCGCGCCTGCCCGAGGTCGCGCGGGTGACTCTGGACGGCATGTCGGTGGCCGTGGTGCACGAGACCGGCCCGGCCAAGGGGCGGGAGGCTCGCTGCGAGGCGGCGTACCCGGGAGTGGATCTGCTCGTGTTCGGGCACAGCCACATCCCGTGGGACACGACTGGCCCGCGTGGGCTCCGGCTGCTGAACCCGGGGTCGCCGACGGACCGCAGGCGGCAGCCGTACTGCACCTACCAGACCGCGACGATCACCGGCGGACGCCTCGAACAGGTTGCCTTGCACAACCTTTAGGTTGCGTACCGCAACGAGAACGGCCGGGCAGACGTGGATGCCGCCGTACCACCGAGTTACGGCGCATCCACGACTGCCCGGCCGGGCTTCGCAGCCGGGGTCAGGCGTTCGCTGCTTCCTTGACCCGGGCCTTGAGACGATCACGGACCTCTTCGGGCGTGTACGCCTTGCGCTTGCGCTCTCCGCGGGCGATCACGACACCCGTCGCGGCGACGCCGACGAGCCCCGCAAGCCCTACCACCTTCCATACCTTCATGGCGACTAACCTAGCGATGTGACCAGCCGGATTTCACTGGATGACGCTACGGAACTGACACGAACAGGTGACATTTGGCTGTTCCGCGGCGACAGCGCGGCGGACCGAGCCATTCAGCTGACCACCAACAGCCCGGTCAACCATGTCGGGATGGCGATCGTCATCGAGGACCTGCCGCCGCTGATGTGGCACGCGGAACTCGGCCGCTCGCTCCCGGACGTCTGGACCGGGAAGCACCACCGCGGGGTGCAGCTGCACGACCTGCGGGACGCCGTCGTGGTGTGGGGCCGCAAGTACGGCCAGCGCGCCTGGCTGCGGCAGCTCGACCATCCGGTCACCCGCGCGATGGAGGACGCCGTACTGAAAACCGTCGCGCGGCTCGACGGTACGCCATTCCCGTCGACGGCCCGGCTCGCGTCGCGGTGGGTGCGCGGCCGGGTGCCGGCGCTGCGGAAGGGATCGCGGGAGCTCGAGCTGGAGTCGGCGTACTGCGCCGAGGTGGTCGCGGTGACGTACGAGGCGATGGGACTGCTGCGCGGCCGGCGGCCGAACTGGTACGACCCCGGCCGGTTCTGGAGCGGTGACGAGCTGCAGCTCGCGCAGGGCGCGAAGCTGGGCGCGGAGATCGCCGTCGACGTGCCGGATTCCTGAGCGGACGGAAACTGTCGGCGGGCTGTGATTGGGTTGTTCCAGTCGGTCAGCGAGCCGGAGGAGGCCCGGGATGTATGCGGTCATCGACACCGAGACGACCGGCCTGCTGCCGACCCATCGGCACCGGGTCATCGAGATCGCCGTGGTGCTGCTGGACGCGCACGGGCAGGTCGAGCGCGAGTGGGTGACGTTGCTGAATCCGCAGCGCGACCTCGGCCCGCAGCACATCCACGGGATCCTCACCGCCGATGTGCTGGCGGCGCCGGAGTTCCGGGACGTCGCGCGACAGCTCGGGCAGTTGCTGGCCGGGCGGATGGTTGTCGGACACAACGTCGAGTTCGACCTGGGTTTCCTGCGGGCGGAGTTCGCGCGGCTCGGCGTCGCGGTTCCGCTGATCACCGAGCGGTCGATGTGCACGATGGCGCTGGCGGGATATCTGCATCCGGGCGCCAAGCGGACGCTCGGCGCCTGTTGCGCGGCGGCCGGGATCTCGATCGAGGGCTGGCACTCGGCGCTGGCGGACACGCGCGCGACCGCCGAGCTGTTCGCTCAGTATCTGGGAGCGTTCGCGTCGCCGCCGCCGTGGCAGTGGGCCTATGAAGAGGTCAGGCGTCTGCCCTGGCCCGACCTGCCCGGGTCGGAGGTCGCGCCGACCGTCCGGCCCGTCCACGCCGGCGGGCGGCACGGCTGGATGAGCCGGCTCGTCGATCAGCTGCCGCGCGTCCCGGAGCCACCCCAGGCCGATTCGTATCTGGTGCTTCTGGACACGCTCATCGCCGATCGGGAGATCACGGCGGCGGACGCGGATCAGTTGGTGCAGGTGGCAACCGAGTTGGGCCTCACCCGTCCGCAGGTGGACCACCTGCATCGGTTCTACGTGTCCGCGCTGGCGGCCGCGTCGTGGGGGACCGGCGAGATCACGCCCGACCAGCGCAGCGATCTCGACAAGGTCGCGGTCATTCTCGGGCAGCGCGCGTCCGATGTCGACGACGCGTTACTCCGGGCGAGCGCCGGGCGGTACGTCGTACCGGATCGTCCTGGGGCGCGGGGGTTTCCGCCCGGGAGCACCTTGGTGTTCACCGGGGACATGGTCGAGCCGCGCGAGGTGTGGTGGGACCGCGCGGTGGCGGCCGGGTTCGCGCCGCAGGAGGCGGTGCGCCCAGACACCACGTTCGTGGTCGCCGCCGACGTCGACAGCCTGTCCGTGAAGGCGCGTGTGGCCCGGGAGTTCAACGTCCCGATCATCTCCGCCGACGATTTCCGCCGGCTCCTCCCGGACGCCCCCCGGAAAGCGGGCTGAATCAGGGCCGCAGGTGCTCGGGGGTCAGCAGGGCGTGCAGGGTGAGGCCGGCTTCGGTGAGCGGCGCCGGGGTGGTGGGGTTGCGGTTGATGACGCACAGGGCGTCGGTGATGGTGGCTCCCAGAGCACGGAGCTCGTGGGTGGACAGGACGATCTGCCCGCCGGTGGTGACGACGTCCTCGACGATGGTGACCCGGCGGCCTTTGGTCTCGGCGCCCTCGGCCAGGCGGCAGGTGCCGTAGGACTTCGCGTGCTTGCGGACGAAGGCGCACGGCAGGCCTGTGTGCCGTCCGAGGGCGGTGACGACCGGGATACCGCCCATCTCCAGGCCGGCCAGCACCTCGGTGCCGTCCGGGATCAGCGGGACCATCGCCGCGGTCACCTCGTCCAGCAGCACCGGATCCGCCTCGAAGCGGTACTTGTCGAAGTACTCCGTCGTCGTCTGCCCGGACCGGAGCAGGAACTCCCCGGTCAGATGCGCGGTGGCGTGTACCCGACGTCCCAGATCAGCAAGCTCCACGCCCCGCACCCTACCTGCCGGCGCGCCGGCGCCCTTCCCGCGGCGTCACGCTTTACGCGCCGCGGAAACGCCGGGCTCGCTGCGTGTCTGGGGTCTATTCCTCGTCGGGGACGGTTTCGACCTCGAAGCGGAGCTGCTTGCCGGAGCGGATCCGTTCGATCGCGGCCAGGCAGGCGTCTTCGCTCATCTGGACGTTGATCTCGGCGAGCTTGTGGCGCAGCACCCGGGCCGCGTCCTCGGCGGACCGGGCGCTCGACTCGTTGATCGCCTCGATCGTGGTCGCGGTGAGCCGCTCGCGGATATCCGGATGCGTCGTGTGGATCTCGTGCGTGATCCGGAACTCGGTCATCGCGCTCTCCCTGGTGCTCCGAGGCCGACTGGGGGGTACCAGCGTAGTGTCAGGCACACCCGCGGCGGACGAAAGCCTCCAGGCGGGTCGCGAGGCGTTCCGCGCGCACGTCCGGGGTGGCGGTCTCGCCCTGCGGGACGTCGAGTTCCTTCAGGCCGCGGATGTACAGCGAGCAGGCCAGGTCGGCGCAGATGTACATGCCGACGGTGTTCCCCTCGCGCCCGGCCGAGCCTGCCCGCCGGGCCGCGAACAGCGCGACGTCGCTCACGTGATGCGCGGTGTTGCACAGGTCGCACAGTCCTGCGAACCGGCGCGCCGCGCCCGACGCCTGCGTGCTCACCGCGATGCCGGTCACGCCGGCGTCCCGCCGTACGACGAGGTAGCCGCGGTTCGGCGCCTTGCCGTCGCGCCAGCCGAGGAAGTCCAGCGACTCCCAGGGCAGCTCGGCGAACTTGGGCGGCAGTGCCATCGCCTTGATCTGACTCTTGGACGAATTGACGAACGAGCGCCTGACGTCCTCGGCGCTGAGCGGTTCCACGACGGTCCTCCGATCTCCGACCACCTATGAGACAAGCTCGGCCGCGCGGCCGCAACCGGTTAACTCTGTTGCTACGGGCAACGGTTGGCGCGGTGATTCCAGTCCGTTCTCCGGTCAGGTCCGCGTCCACGACTCGGACACGCCGGCGGGGGAGTGGACATCCGGGCCAGAAGGGTGAAACCTGTACTGTCTAAAGTTCAACTACTTTCCTGGAGGAATCCGCGATGTCCAGCGAGTACGCCGCCCTCAGCGGTGACTACACCCTCGATGCCTCGCACACCCGGATCGGCTTCAGTGCCCGGCACGCGATGGTGACCAAGGTACGGGGAGCGTTCGACGAGTTCGAGGGCTCGTTCCACATCGACGGCGAGAACCCGGCGAACTCGTCCGGCCGGGTGACGATCCAGGCGAAGAGCATCAACACCCGCAACAGCCAGCGCGACGAGCACCTGCGCAGCAACGACTTCCTGGCGATGGACGAGAACCCGGAGATCACCTTCGTGTCGACGGCGATCGCGCCGGCCGGCGACGCCGAGTTCGTGGTGACCGGCGACCTGACGATCCGCGGCGTGACCAAGTCCGTCGACGTCACCTTCGAGTACACCGGTACGGCGACCGACCCGTTCGGCAACCAGCGGCTCGGCCTCGAGGGCTCGGTCGTGATCAACCGCAAGGACTTCGGCGTCAGCTGGAACGCGGCGCTCGAGGGCGGCGGCGTCCTGGTCAGCGAGAAGGTGACGCTGGAGCTCGAGGTCTCGGCGATCAAGAACGCCTGACCGCAGACCCCCGACGGGGACCTTGGACAAGCTGTTGCCTGTCCAAGGTCCCCGTTTCGTGTCCAGGGTCAGGCGTGGCGGATGGTTTGCTGGAGCAGGGACTCGACTGCTTGGCGGAGTTCGGTGTCGTGGTGGGGGCCGGACCAGACCACGATGCGGCCCTTGTCGCCGAGCTTGGTGGTGATCAGGTCGCGGGCAGGAGTCGGGTCGCCCTGGTTGACGAGGACGACCAGGCGCCGGCCGTCGCGCTGCAGGCGGTCCAGCAGCGGCGGGAGGGTGGAGCCGCGGAACAGGCCGGGGTCGCTCTTGACCTTGGTCTCGATCATCACGCCGCGGCCGCGGACCACCAGCAGGAAGTCGGCGCGGTCCCGGGTGAACTCGCGATCGTGGTAGATCCGCGCCTTCGGCCAGAGGCGTTGCAGGGCCGCGTCGACGTCGGCGTCGTACTGCGCGGCGAGCCGGCTCACCCGCGAACTGGTGCCGCGTGGGCGCAGCGAATCCGGCGTACGGCGGCGTCCGAGGAACGGCAGCCACCGTCCAATACTCGTGTCGATCATCGGCGGACCCCTCGACCTAGCCGGCACTTACGGCGAAGTCTTCCCGGGTCGGTGCGGTGGAACCCAGGGGGCACGCGATCGTGATCCCACTGGCATAAAGCCGTGGGTTTCAGCAGGCGTTCGGCGTGGTGATGCCGCCGTCGACGACCCAGCGGCCCTGCTGGTTGAGGACGCGCATCTGGTCGAGCCAACGGGTCGGGGTGGTGTTCGGGAGGACGCCGCGGCCGCGGATGTTCACGGTGCGCGCGGCGGAGGTGTCGTAGCAGGCGCTCACGATGACGCCGTTCGACGCCAGGGTGCGCTTCGCCCAGAGCACCTTGGTGGTGCCGGTGTTGCGCAGTTTGCGGCTGCGGAAGTACTTCGCCTGCGCGCTGATCGCCTGGAACATCGTCGGCGTCATCACCGGCTCCAGCTGCTTGGTCATCGCGCCGCCGCTGCGCATCATCACGTCGAGCGCGACGCGGTACCCGTAGTAGGCGTTCAGCACCGGGTCGTCGGAGCTCACCGCCTCGTCGACGGTCGTGGTCCGGGTCGCCTTCTGGGCCGCGGGCGCGGCCGCGGCGACGCCGGCGTCGGTGCCGCAGCCGGCGAGGAGCAAGACCGGGATCAGCGTGGCGGTCACTGCCAGGTTCTGCATGCGCATGGGGTCCGGATACCTCCTGTTGGACGCGCCGTCGGCAGCACAGCGAGCCGTGCGGACTGTTCGGCACTGACCGTGTAACGTCGAGACACGCATCGTGGTCACTGTGACCTGGATCACATCGACCCCCTACCCGGGTACTGGTCCCGGATCGGTTCCCCGGCGGGAGGTGCCGGCCGCTCCGAATTCCTAGCCTCGATCTCAGGACTTGAGACCGAGGAGATGACGATGACCGACGTACTGACCCGCCCGTCGACCGCCGAACCCCGCAGGATCCAGCGCTTCGTTCGTTCGCTGCGGTACGGCGCCTTGCGCGCGCCCGTCGGCGTGCTGGCGATGGCGGACGCGATCGTGGGCGAGGAGGAGACCGCGGCGCGTCGCCTCGGGATGCGGCCCGTCGGCAATGCGCGCACCTTCGGGTACGGACTGCTCACCGCTGTGCTCGGGCTGGCGAGCTGGTTCGTGATGGCGCTGGCAGTGCTCGCAGTGGTGCGCGGACCCTTCTGGGGATTCGTCGAACACGGTCCGGTCGAGCCAGGCACCTGGGGTGGACCGACACGAGCCGGCGCGTGGGCGGCGCACGGCCTGATCGCCGTGCCGTGCCTCGCCGTCTTCCTGGCGGTGCTGCGGGGGATCGCGGCGCTGCAGACGCTCCTGGCCGAGGGATCCCGCAAGTGGGTGCTCCCGGCAACTATCGTGGTGGCTGCGGGCAGTCTCGCGTTCTTCTGGTCGTGGCTCCAGCAACTGTGAGTAGGGTCCAACCGTGCAGATTCCGAACGGGTGGCCGCGCCGCCGCTGGGCGTGGGTCGCCGGCCTGGGCGTCGCGGCGCTGCTTGTGCTGACCGTCATGGACCTCGGGCAGCACTACGACGTGTCGCTCGGGGCCGTGCTGGCATTGGCGATCGCGCGAGCGCTGGCGCTGGGCCTGTCGTGGCTGCGGCCGCGGCTGGCCGTGGTGGTTTCACTCTTCACTACGGCCGTCACCGCAGCGCTGACGACGCCGGTCGCCTTGAGCGAACCCTGGCCGTGGGGTACGACGGCGGCGTTCGGGCATTCGTTCGTTCTCGCGATCGCGGGTGCGCGTGGACTCGGCCGGCGGGAGCTGGTCGGCTGGTGGGCGGCGACTCAGGCCGTGGGCATCGTCGCGATCCAGCTGGCGCCGGACCGCGGCAGCTGGAGCAGCTTGATCACCATGGCCGTGCTGTCGGCAGCTGCCGTGGTGGTCGGCGACCTCCTCCGGTCCCGCGCCGAGACGAACCGCCGGCTGGCCGAGCAGGAGACGATCAGCAAGGCGGAGCGTGCCGAGCGGGAGCGGCTGCAGGAGCGGGCCAGGATCGCCCGCGAGCTGCATGACGTCGTGGCTCACCACTTGTCCGTGGTCGTGGTCCGGGCGGACAGTGCGCCGCACCGGTTGCCCGACGTACCGGACGCCGTACGTGCGGAGTTCACGGGTATCGCCGACGAGGCACGCGCTTCCCTGACGGAGATGCGGCGGGTGCTTCGGCTGCTGCGCGAACCTGTCCAGCACACAGGGGAGCTCGGCCCGCAGCCCGGGCTGGACCAGGTGGCCGAGCTTGTGGAGAGCACCCGGCGTGCCGGCGCCGACGTGCAACTGGTGGGAGAGGTGCCGAGCGGCTTCGATCCAGCTGTCGAGCTGACGGCGTACCGCGTTGTGCAGGAAGGCCTCAGCAACGCAGTGCGGCACGCGCTACACGCTGCCGTGGAAGTGGCGGTACGGCGTCGTACCGGCGAGCTGGAGGTGACGGTGCAGAACGAGAAGCCGCCGCGGCCCGTCGTACCGGCGCCCGGGAGTGGGCATGGGCTGACTGGTATGCGTGAGCGGGTGGCTCTTCTCGACGGGACGGTGAGCGCCGGTCCGACCCCAGAAGGCGGTTATCTGGTGCATGCGTTGATCCCGGTCGGAGAGGAGGTGGCCAGTGGCGATCACGGTCATGGTCGTTGACGACCAGGAGATGGTGCGGGCCGGATTCGGTGCGCTGCTGAACTCACAGCCGGACATCGAGGTGGTGGGACAGGCCGGCGACGGCGCGCAGGCGGTCGAGCTGGCCGCCGAGTTGAAGCCGGACGTGATCCTGATGGACGTCCGGATGCCCGTCCTGGACGGACTCGCCGCCACGCAGCGCATCCTCGCCGGTTCGGCACCGGGTGAGCCGCCGCGGGTCGTGATGCTGACGACGTTCGACCTGGACGACTACGTGTACGCCGCCCTCCGTGCCGGTGCGAGCGGCTTCCTGCTGAAGCACTCGACGCCGGACGAGCTGGCCGCCGCAGTACGCGTCGTCGCGGCCGGTGATGCGCTGCTGGCGCCCTCCGTGACCCGTCGGCTGGTGGAGGACTTCGCTCGCGCGCAACCCGTCGTACCGGCGACACCGGCCCGGCTGACGCCGCGGGAGGCCGACGTACTGCGGCTGGTCGCGCGGGGACTGTCCAACCGGCAGATCGCCGCCGAACTGGTGCTGGCCGAGCAGACCGTGAAGACGCACGTCAGCAACATCCTCACCAAGCTGGACCTCCGTGACCGCGCACAGGCCGTCGTCTACGCGTACGAGTCGGGCGTTGTGACCCCAGGACCGAGACACTGAGCAGATGGACGTTCTGGAACGTGTACGCAGCCTGTGCCTCGCACTGCCCGAAGTGACCGAGCGACCGAGTCACGGCGAGCCGACGTGGTTCGTCCGGGACAAGAAGACGTTCGTCATGTACGCCGACCACCACCACGACGACCGCCTCGGCGTCTGGATGGCGGCGCCGCCCGGCGTCCAGGAGTCGCTCGTCGCCGACGACCCGGAGCACTTCTTCCGGCCGCCGTACGTCGGTCACCGCGGCTGGCTCGGGGTCTATCTGGACGTCGAGGTGGACTGGGGCCACTTCGAGGACCTGGTGGAGACCGCGTATCGCCAGATCGCCCCGAAGACCCTGATCGCTCGCCTGGATGAGTCGTAGCCGTTCTATAGGGTGATGTGGTGGACATGCGCGGGCCGGTGGGCCAGAAGCTGGCGATCTGGCTGGCGTTCGGCAGCTCCGCCGCCGTCATGGTGCTGGAGCTCGTGTCGCTCCGGCTGGTCGCGCCGTACATCGGGCTGACGCTGGAGACGAACACTGCTGTTATCGGTGTCGCCCTGGCGGCCATCGCGACCGGTGCGGCCCTCGGTGGACGGTTCGCGGACATGGTGCCGCCGCAGCGGACGCTCGGGCCGCTGATCCTGCTCGGCGGGGCACTGGTGATGCTGGTCCTCCCAGTGGTCCGCTGGACCGGTGAGGCGCTCCGAGGCGGCGCGAACGACCTGGTGTTCCTGGTGCTCGCCGTGACGCTGTTCGCACCGGCGGCACTCCTGTCGGCCGTCACCCCGATGGTGACCAAGCTGCGGCTGGACACACTGACCCAGACCGGCACCGTGGTCGGCAAGCTGTCCGCGTACGCGACGGTCGGCGGCATCGTCGGCACCGTGCTCACCGGGTTCGTGTTCGTGGCGACCATTCCGATCAGCACGATCGTCCTGGCGCTGGGCGCCGCACTGGTCGTTGCCGGTGCCGCACTGACCTTCCTGCTCCGTGGCGTGCGGTCCGCGGTCAAGCCGGTCGCTCTGGCGGTCATCGGCGCGACCCTGACCTTGGTCGCGCCGCGCCCGTGTGAGGTCGAGACTGCCTACCACTGCGCCCGTGTTGTTGCAGACCCGAACCGGGAGGGCGGCCGGACCCTCTACCTCGACCAGCTGCGGCACTCGTACGTCGACCTCGACGACCCGACGTTCCTGGAGTTCGAGTACATCAAGAGCTTCGCGGCCGCGATCAACGGCACCTGGGCCGAGCGGCAGCCGCTGGATGTGCTGCACATCGGCGGTGGCGGGATGACCATGACGCGGTACCTGACGGCGACGCGGCCGGGCAGCAAGCACCAGGTGTACGAGATCGACGCGGCCGTGGTGGAGCTCGACAAGCGGGAGCTGGGCGTCCGGACCGGACCGGAGCTCGCGGTGACGGTGCAGGACGGCCGGCTCGGCGTCCGGGACGAGACCACGGACAGCCGGGACCTGGTCGTGATGGACGCGTTCAGCGGGCTGTCCGTGCCGTGGCACCTGACCACCCGCGAGGTGATCTCCGACGTCCGCCGGGTGCTGCGGCCGGACGGGCTGTACCTGATGAACGTCATCGACCACGGCGACGCGAAGTTCCTGAAGGCCGAGGTCAAGACCGCGCAGGCGGTCTTCCCGTACGTCGCGGTCATCGCGCGCAAGGACGAGCTGTCCGGTCGCAGCGGCGGCAACTTCGTGGTCGCCGCCGCCGACCGGCCGATCGATTCCGCGGCGATCGAGCGCCGTCTCGGGCCCTCGCTGGACGTCCTCGACCGGCCGGACGGCTTCGTCGGCGACGCGCCCGTGCTGACCGACGACTACGCGCCGGTCGACCAGTTGCTCACGCCGTACAGCGGCTGACCGTCGTGTGATTGCATGTGGTCATGCACCCACGCGCAGGCCAGCCGGCACAACCCGAGGACCTCGTCGACGTCGACGCCATGCTGGCGGCGTACACCGACCTCACCCCGGACGTGGAGAACCCTGCCCAGAAGGTCGTCTTCGGTACGTCGGGCCACCGCGGCTCCAGCCTCGACGCAGCGTTCAACGAGGCGCACATTCTGGCGATCACGCAGGCCGTCTGCGAGTACCGAGCGGGCCAGGGCACGACGGGACCGCTGCTCGTCGGCCGGGACAGCCACGGTCTGTCGGAGCCTGCCTGGCGCACGGTGCTGGAGGTGCTGGCCGGTAACGACGTCCAGACGCTGGTCGACAGCGCCGACCGGCTCACGCCGACGCCGGCGGTGTCGCACGCGATCCTGCGGCTGAACCGCGGCGCCGGCGCGGACGCGGACGGCATCGTCATCACGCCGTCGCACAACCCGCCGCGCGACGGCGGCATCAAGTACAACCCGCCGCACGGCGGACCGGCCGACTCCGACGCGACCAGCTGGATCGCGAACCGGGCCAACGAGCTGATCGCGGGCGGCAACCGCGAGGTCCGCCGGACGCCGTTCGAGCAGGCCCGTCAGCGCGCGGGGGACTACGACTTCGTCGCGCACTACGTCGACGACCTGCCGTCGGTGCTCAACCTGGCCGCGATCCGCGACGCCGGCGTGCGGATCGGCGCCGACCCGCTCGGCGGGGCCAGCGTCGACTACTGGGCCGCGATCGCCGAGCGGCACCAGCTCGACCTGACCGTGGTGAACCCGCGGGTCGACCCGGCCTGGTCGTTCATGACGCTCGACCACGACGGCAAGATCCGGATGGACTGCTCCTCGCCGTACGCCATGGCCTCGCTGGTCGCGCAGCGGGACCAGTACGACGTGGCGACCGGGAACGACGCGGACGCCGACCGGCACGGCATCGTCACGCCCGACGCCGGGCTGATGAACCCGAACCACTATCTGGCGGTCGCGATCTCGTACCTGTTCAGCAACCGCCAGTGGGGTCCCGACGTCGCTGTCGGCAAGACGCTGGTGTCGTCGTCGCTGATCGACCGCGTGGTGGGGGACTTGGGGCGCCGGCTCTGGGAGGTCCCTGTCGGCTTCAAGTGGTTCGTGCCGGGTCTTGTTGACGGCTCCGTCGGCTTCGGCGGTGAGGAGTCGGCCGGTGCGAGCTTCCTGCGCTTCGACGGCACAGTGTGGACCACTGACAAGGACGGGATCCTGCTGGCGCTGCTGGCGAGTGAGATCACCGCTGTGACCGGTGAGACGCCGTCGGTGGCCGACGCCAAGCTGGTCGAGCGGTTCGGCGCATCGGCGTATTCACGGGTGGACGCGCCGGCCACACGCGAGCAGAAGGCCAAGCTGGCCGCTCTGTCGCCCGACGCGGTCACCGCGACCGAGCTGGCGGGCGAGCCGATCGTGGACCGCCTGACGCACGCGCCCGGTAACGGCGCCGCGATCGGCGGGCTGAAGGTCACCACCGAGTCGGCCTGGTTCGCTGCGCGCCCGTCGGGGACCGAGGACCTCTACAAGATCTACGGCGAGTCGTTCAAGGGCGCAGAGCACCTGGACGAGGTGTTCACGCAGGCGCGTGACGTGGTGTCCAAGGCGCTGGGCTAACGCACGAAGGAGTCCAGCAGCCGCTCCAGATCCGCGGCGGGGTCGTCGGTGAGCCCGCTGTGGATCGGTCCGGGATGCACGACGGTGCTGCGAGGCGCAGCCAACCACCGGAACCGCTCGCCGATCGAGGTAGCAGCAGCCGGGCCGCCGCCCGCTTCGCCGGCGCAGATCGCGCGAACCTGATCCAAGGACGCACACACCACGTCAACGTCGACGGCTGGGTCCAGGGCCTTCAGCCGATCCGGATTCACATCCCATGCGGCGCCCAGGTAGTCCAGCGCCCGGCAGTACAGGACCGCGCCGACGTTGATGAACTCACCGCGCTGAATACGCGGCGCCGCCCGCAGAATCACGTAGTCGAAGGGCTTCACCGCACACCTCCCGGCACCCAGGCGGCCCGGTTCGCCAACCGCGCTAGCAGGTGACCGAGGTACCGCTCCCGGTCGCCGTCCTCGAGCCATTCGTCGGGCACCAGCGCGATCACCTCGGTCAACAGGTCCGGGGTGATCGCCGCGACCAGTTCGGCGTCCACCTTCGCCACCCCTGGTACGGCGACCGAGAACACGTGGTCGTTGGTGTCGTACGGCAAGGAGGCGAACTTCTCGGCCGGCATCCACGAGTGGTGGAAGTACAGAGCGGCCCCGTGGTCGATCAGCCACAGGTTCTTGTGCCATACGAGCATGTTCGTGTTCCGCCACGACCGGTCCACGTTGGCCACGAACGCGTCCAGCCACAGGATCCGCGCCATCGCCTCGTCACCCGGGTTGCCGGCCGATCCGTCGTACCCGAAGGAGCCGGGCAGGAAGTCGACGGCGAGGTTCAGCCCGGCGCTGCGGATCAGCAGTTCCTGGATCTCGAAGTCCGGCTCGGACTTGCCGATCGCCGGGTCGAGCTCGATCAGCTTCAGCTCCGGGACCCGCAGGCCGAGCCGGCGGAACAGCTCGCCGACGATCACCTCGGCGACGAGCGCCTTCGGCCCCTGGCCGGCGCCGTGGAACTTGATCACGTACGTCCCGAGATCGTTGCCCTCGACAACACCGGGCAGCGATCCGCCCTCCCGCAGCGGCAACACGTAGCGGGTTGCGGTGACAACTGGCAGACTCACGACGGAGAGCCTAACTGGTTGACGATCGGGTACTGGTGCAGGGTGAAACAACCGTCCTTCGGGGTCGAGGAAGAGTTACTCCTCGTGTCCGCGACCGGCGACCCGCTGCCGCGGAGCAAGGCCGTCGTCGCGGACGTGCAGGACCCCGACGTCACCCTCGAACTCACCCGGGCCATGGTCGAGATCAACACCCCGGTCTGCGAGTCGGCCGCCGAGTTGCGGGCCTCGTTGTCGGACATGCGCGCCAAGCTGGCGCTGGCGGCCGCGGACGAGGGCGGGCGGCTGCTGGCCATCGCCGTACCGCCGCACGGCCGGGCGGCCCAGTCGATCACCAAGAAGCGGCGCTACCAGGAACTGGCGCAGCGGTGGGGCCTGCTGGCACGGGAGCAAGGTGTCTGCGGTTGTCATGTCCATGTCGACGTATCGGATAAAGAGACAGCTGTCCGCGTCAGCAACCACATCCGTCCGTGGCTGCCGGCGCTGCTCGCCCTAACTGCGAACTCACCGATCTACCTCGGCCAGGACACCGGCTTCGCGAGCTGGCGGTGGCTGATGACCACACGCTGGCCCTGCTCCGGTCCGCCGCCGTACCTGGAGTCGTTGGAGCACTACGAGGCCTTGGTGGCCATGCACATGGCGGCCGGGACGCTGATGGACGAGCAGATGGTCTACTGGGACATCCGCCCGTCGACGCACCTGCCGACGGTCGAGGTGCGGGTGAGCGACATCCCGCTCACGGTGGACGAGACCGTGCTGCTGGCGACGCTGGTCCGAGCTGTGGTGATGATCGCGCTCGAGGACGGCGGCCGGGGCCCGACGCTGGAGCCGGAGGTGCTCCGTGCGGCGTACTGGCTGGCTGCGCGCGACGGTGTTACGGGCGACGGGCTGGACGTGCTGACGGCCGAATCGCTACTGATGGCCCAGGTCCTGGAACGGCTGCGACGCCACGTGGCTCCTGCGCTGCACGAACTCGGCGCGTCCGACCTTGTCGACGAAGGGATCCAGCGTGCGCTGACCGACGGCAACGGTGCCGTCAAGCAGCGCAGGGCCTTCCGTGAGGGCGAGGACTTCGTCGCCCTCACGGAAGTCAAGCCCTAGCCGCGCAAGAAGTCCTCCAGACCGTGCAGGTCGTCGGTGTTGACGTAGTCGACGTCAGCGGCGACCAGTTCGCGCCACAGGGCCGCGCGGGCGGCGCCCGGTACGTCGGGGGTCGCCCAGAAGCGGACCTTGTACCCGGCGTGGTGGGCCGTCACCACGATGTCGTGCAGCTTGGTCTTCTCGCTCTCCGGCATCGGACCGACGCCCTGCCAGGTGAAGACGTTCGTCCAGTTGTCGCTGACGAGCGGCATCAGCGACGCCGGCAGACCGGATTGCAGGTCGCCGAGGCGCCCGTCGTACCCGGCGTAGCGGATCTTCTGCGCCTTCATGGCGTCCAGCGGGCGGTTGCCGCTGATCACCGAGGTGACAGCGCCCTTGAACACGCGTCCGTCGACGAAGATCGTGCTGATCCCGCGGTACTGCGCCAGCGCCTTGTCCACCGCGGCGTACGTCGACGGTCCGTCGCTCTTGATGTCGATCAGCAACTGGAACCCGCCGCCGTGCTTGTAGACCTGGCCGTGGTTCTCGCGGACCCGGTCCGCCAGCGGCTTCAAGTACAGGCTCTCCAAGGTGCGGCCGGGCTGGGCGTCTTCCAGGTCGTGGGCGACCCGCAGCTCGCCGTCGATCAGCCAGACGTCCGCCTCGACGCTGTTGAAGCCACGGTCGAGCGCGTCCTGTAGCGGCCGGCGGTGGTCGTAGTCGTTGTGCGCGTGCGCCGACGGCAGCGCCTCGACGGCCGGGGCGTCGTACGACTTCGGGAGCTTCAAGTGGTTGGCCCGGGCGACCTCACGCACCCGGTCCGGGTAGTCGCTGATGATCCCGTCCACGCCTTGGTCGACGAACCACTGGATCGTGGCCGGGTCGTCCACGGTCCACGGAATCACCTTGAGCCCGGCCTTGTGCGCGGCGTCCACCGTGGCTTTGGTGAAGTACGGGCGGAACGCCGGGTCGGAGATCTTGCCGCCCTGCGGGAAACCGTCGACCGGCGAGATCGCCGACGCGCCGAACGACTTGACCGCCTTGATCGGGTCGCCGCCGAAGTCGTCGATGTCGATACCGCCCAGCCACGGCGACTTCCCGGGCTGGCCGACCTGCAGGAAGTTGTAGTTGTCGAGCGCGACCAGCGGCAGCTGCGGCATCACCTCGCGCATCCGCATCAGCGAACCCCAGTCGAAGCTCTGGATCGTCACCTGGCGCGCGATGTTCGCCTTCCGGATCTCACTGGCGACCACCTGGACGAACTGCTCGCGCGGCGCGGTCTCGGACGGTGCTCCGGCCTCGACCTTGGTCTCGACGTTGAGCTTCACGCCGTACGCGTGGTAGCGGTGCACAAGCGCGAACACGTCCCGCAGCTCCGGCATCCGGGCGCCCGGGTCGGGCTGCTGCCCCGGGAAGTTCGGCAGCGTCTGCGAACCGCAGTCGAGCTGCTTCACCTGGTTCAGCGAGAGCGTGTTCACGAACTTGCCGACATACGGGTACTCGGGGTCGCCTGGCGTGTACGGCGCGGTGTCACGGCACTTCTTGCCGTCGACCTTGCGGTCGTGGGTCACCACGGCGTACCCGTCCTGGGTGATCTGCACGTCGAGCTCCAGCGTGCTGACACCGAGCTGCAGCCCGTGCGAGAACGACGCGATCGTGCTCTCCACGGTCAACCCGAGCCCACCGCGGTGGGCCTGGATGTCGAACTCACCACGAGCAGCAACGGCCGGGGCGGCCGGAAGCAGCAGTCCGGCGATCAGCGCGCACGGGAGAAACGCGCGGGGAAGGCGGCGCATGAGGGGTTCCTTCCGGAGGGGTCATGGGCGGGACGTCCCTGAGGCTGTCTGCCACAGGCATACCCATGTCCTCGCGAAAGTAGCCGAAAAGTAGCCCACCGGTAACGCTCTGGTGTGCCTACGGCGTAGAGGTGATGCGGCGTACGGATTGGGTTTCGGCGGTGATGTGGCCGTTCTTGAAGGACTTGTCGAGGGTGCCTTCGGTGCGGCGGGTGAGGGTGAGGTTGACGGGGCAGTTCGTGGGTGGCTTGACGCCGGGGCTGGGAGTAGCAAGGGACGGGCGGAGGGAGCCGGGCGGGATGGTGGCAGACGTGCGGCCGGGCTCGAGTTCGAGGTTGTCGGGCTGGATGCAGTCGCCGGTCCAGGTGAGGATCGACGGGAGGTCGGACGGGCCGGTGGCGATGCGGACCGGGATCGCGGCGCGGCGGGAGTACGTCGTGCCGGCCAGGGGAGCGGTGAGGCGGACGCGTTCGGGGAGCTTCACCGTCGACCTCGGCGCGGAGTCGTCGCCCTTGCCGCGAGTGAGGTCGAAGGTGATCTCCGTACCTGCCTGGACCACGCCGTCGAGCTGACCGGTGTAGTCGGTGACGCCGGCGGTGTGGTGGCGCTCGAGCTCGACCGTCTTGCCGCCGCCGGACGACCTGACCGATTCGCCGTCGCCGAGCTCGACGAACGTCAGGGTGCCGACCCGGTACGACGCGCTCACCTGCGCGACCTCGGCCGTCTCCGGCAGCGTGACGACGTAGTTCGCCGTGATGCCGCTGGTCCGGATGTCCTTCGACTCGACCGTCGAACACCCGGCGAGCACGACAACCATCCCGACAACGCCAATCCGCTTCACAGTCAGCGAAGCTAACAGCGCAAAGGGTTACAGACTTGCGTAGAACTACTCGTACTGCAGCGCCTCCAGAGGATTGAGCCGCGCCGCGCGCCGGGCCGGCCAAATGGCGGCGAAGATGCCGACGACGACCGAGAGGACGGCGAAGATCACCAGCTGGCCGGCCGGCACGGTGAAGGAGATCTCGTCGAGCCGGGCCGCGAGCAGCGAGGCCAGCACCAGTCCCAGGACGATGCCGATCACCGCGCCGATCAGCGCCGTGATCACGCTCTCTTGGCGGATCATCCGTTTCACCTGTCCTCGGGTCAACCCGATCGCCCGCAGCATGCCGAGTTCACGGGTCCGCTCGAACACGGTCAGGACCAGGGTGTTGACGATGCCGAACAGGCTGACCACGACGGACAGCGCCAGCAGCACGTAGAGCACGTTGAGCAGGCTCTTGATGCTGTCGGTCTGCGCGTCCTTGAACTGCTCGATGGTCACTGCCTTCGCGTTCGGGAACGCGCTCATCGCGGCGTTCAACGTGGCGGTGTTCTTCGGAGTCACCCCGCCTTGCATGGTGAGGAAGGTGTAGATGTTCTGCGGCTGCGGCGTGGCGGAGTCGAAGGTGGCCGTCGAGATCGTCACGTTGCCGAACGGTGAACCACCCGCCGGCGGCTTGAAGATGCCGCGCACCTGGAACTGGAGCTGTTTGCCGGTCACCATCTGCAAGGTGAGCGCCGATCCCAGCCCCAGCCCGTGCTGCTTGGCGTAGTCGGCGTCGACGATCGCGCCGTCGGGTTCCAACTCGGCCAGCGAAGCCTGGGAGCCCGCTTGCCAGTCGAAGCTGAGCAGCTGCGGTGCGGTCCGGTCGATCGCGGTGATCGAGATCGTCTTGCCGAACGCCTGTGCCTGGCCGCCGCGGACGCTCGTCACCTCCTGGACCGTCGGCACCTCCGCCGCCTTCTCGGCCACCGCCGGCGGCAGCGGACTGAAGTTGTTCTGCGCGGTGATCGCGTAGTCGGAGCTGGAGATCCGGTCGACGGCGTCCTCGAACGGTTTGATCAGCCCGGCGCCCAAGGTCGCGACCAGCGTGACCAGCGCGAGCCCGATCATCAGAGCGGCAGCGGTCGACGCGGTCCGGTGCGGATCGCGGCGGCTGTTCTGGCCGCCGATCGCGACCGCCGGCCCGTCCGGCAGGATGCGCGGGAACTCGGGATGCCCGCCGAACAGGCGTCGGAGCGCCCAGATCGGGACCAGCACGATCGGCCAGATCAGAGCGGTCAGTACGACGACCGCCCAGCGCGCCACCGGATCCGAGACCGCGGCCAGCGGGCGGATGAGCCGCGGGGAGAACGCGGCGATCCCGATGAACAGCAGCAGAACGCCCGCGCCGAGCAGCGACAACAGCGTGCTCGTCTTCAGCCCGTCCGCGAACAGTCCGACGAGGATGCAGGCGATACCGGCCGCCGCGAGCAGCGCTGCGCCGACCGGACGGTAGCGGTGCAGCCGCCCGGGAGCGAGGACCGCACCCTCGCGGACCGCCGCGATCGGCGGCACCCGGGTCGCCCGCCACGCCGGGCGCAGGCTCGCCACGGTCGTCACCACGACGCCGACGAGCAGCGCGACCACGATCGTCCGGGTCTGGAAGACCAGCCCGTCGTTGGGCAGCGTGAACCCGATCGCGTCGAACAGCTTGAACAGCCCGGTCGCGATCGCGAGCCCGAGGAACAGGCCGACGATCGCCGAGACCAGACCGGTGACGAAGGCTTCGAGCACCACCGAGCCGAGGACCTGCCGCCGGGAGGCGCCGAGCGTCCGGAGCGTGGCGAACTCGCGGGTGCGCTGGGCGATCGTGATGGCCAGCGAGTTCGCGATCACGAACGACCCGACGAACAGCGCGATCGCGGCGAACACGAGCAGGAACGTCCTCAGGAAGTTGAGGAACGTCGTCGTCCCGGCCGCATCCTCCGCGGCCTGCTCGTCGGCGGTCCGGACCTGGGTGGCCTCGGGAAGGATCGGCCGTACGGCGTCCACCAGCTGCTGCGGCGTGACGCCGGACTTGGCCGCGATCAGGATCTGGTCGAGCTTGCCGGTCTTGCCGAACAGGCGCTGCGCGGTGCCGAGGTCGAACCCGGCCAGCGTGGCGCCGCCGATCGACGACACCGCACCGAACTCGACCAGCCCGGTGATCCGCATCTGCTGCGCCGCGCCGCGGGCCTGGACGCCGACCATGTCGCCGGTCGCGAGTCCCTTCTTCTTCGCGGTCTGGGTGTCGACCACGACCTGGCCGGCGGCCGGCCACGCACCCGACACCAGGCTCAGCGAGTTGAACTGCGGCTGCGCGGGATCCACGCTGAAGCCGATGTTCGGCGCGCCGCCGAACACGATGACCTTGCCGTCCTTGCCGATCAGCTGCGCCTCACCGTTGACCGCGCCGCCCGCCGCGCCGACCTCGGGCAGCTCGCGGACCTTGTCCAGCAGCCCGGCCTGGAACGGCGGCGCGGTGACGACGGTGCCGTCGTCGGCCGCCTCGAACGCGGTCTTCCCGGTGATCGCGGCGTCGGTGTTCTTGTAGTTCTCGGTGAAGATCGAGTCGAACGCCGACGTGATCGAGTCGGTCAGGACGTACGTGCCCGAGATCAGCGCCACGCCGAGCACGACGCCGATCGCGGTCAGCGCCGTCCGGAGCTTGCGGGCCAGCAGCCCCTGCAGCGCGAACCTGATCACTGCAGGTCCAGCGTGTCGATGATCTGCAGGATCTCGTGCTGGCTGGTCCGGCCGGTCTCCTTCACGATCGTGCCGTCGGCCAGGTAGAGCACCCGGTCCGCCAGCGCGGCCGCCCGGGCGTCGTGGGTCACCATCACCAGCGTCTGGCCGTACTCCTCGACCGAGGAGCGCATCAGCGTGAGGATCTCGCCGCTGGTCCGGGAGTCGAGGTTGCCGGTCGGCTCGTCGGCGAACACCACGGTCGGCCGGGACACCAGGGCCCGCGCGATCGCGACCCGCTGCTGCTGGCCGCCGGACAGTTCGGCCGGCCGGTGGTCGAGACGGTCAGTGAGACCGACGCGCTCGATCAGGTCGTCGAAGTACTGCGGATCCGGCTTCGTGCCGGCGATCGTCAGCGGCAGCAGCACGTTGTCGCGGGCGCTCAGCATCGGCAGCAGGTTGAAGAACTGGAAGATGAAGCCGATGTGCTGCCGGCGGAGCTTGGTGAGCGCGTCGTCACCGAGCGTAGTGATCTCGATGCCGTCGATCCGCACCGAGCCCGCGGTCGGGCGGTCCAGCCCGGCCAGGATGTGCATCAGCGTCGACTTGCCCGATCCGGACGGTCCCATCACCGCCGTGAGCTGCCCGGGTTCGATCCGGACGCCGACCCCGCGCAGCGCCTCGACGGCCGTGTCCCCCTCGCCGTACACCCGTACGACGTCCTGTGCGTGTACAACTTCCGTTGCGGTCCCCACCATGCCGACCATCGCCCCTCCCGGCGATCCAACGGCCCCCAGCCTGTTCGGTTGTCTCCTTCGAGTCTGACCTCGATCAGGCGATCCCGACAGGGGGGAGTCCCCGATCGATCCCTGAGCCGGGGACGGCGGGTCGCGGGGGTGCAACCGGCGACCGGGGGACATGTCGTTGCTTCAGGCAACGCGAGGGGGAGGAGAAGAGGGTGCCGGACCGGGAAGCGCCTCACGGCGCGTGGCCGCTCGTAGCGGCTTATTTTGGGACCCGGGGCTTGCACCGGCCCGACACCTCGAACAGTGTAGCGGGTGCCCAAACCCCTTGTCCTGTTGGGATTCCGGGCGGCGAGACGTATAACACCCGTCGGCGCCGCATGCAACTACCAGAGGGTCCCGGCGCGTTCGGCGCGTGCCGCGGTCTGCAGCTGGTCGGCGGTCTCGACCAGTTTCGACGCGGACAGTACCTGGTCGTGGCCGTCGTCGGCGAGATGGGCGCGCCCGGTCGCCACGATCCGCGCGAACGCCGCCGCGCGATCCAGCGTGGTCGCGAAGTCACCGGTTGCGACACCGCGCAGCACGGCGTCCACCATGTCCCGCACCTCGGCGGGGCCGGGCGGCTCGGCGACGCCGGCGACGACCGCGTGCACCTCGGCGTACTTACGGCCGGTGGCGAACTCGCGGGACACCGCCTCGGCGTTCGAGTGCACCCAGGACCGCAGCACGTACAGCCGCCAGAGCGCCCCGGGCAGCGAGTCGGCGGGGGAGTCGGACCACAGCTCGGCGAGCTCGTCGAGACCGTACTCGTCGGCCAGTTTGACCACCCGGGCGTGCACCTCAGCGTCCTCGGACTTGCGCACCCCGCGGACCAGCAACTCGGCGGTCCGGTGCGCGGCCTCGGTGACGGTCGCCGGATCGGCGGCACCGGGCAGCGACTCGAACAGCTTGTTGCCGGGCATCACCGGCCGACGCGGGTTGGGGGTGCTCACGGCCTCCATGGTGCCTGACACCGTGCAGCGCCGCATGCCGACCCGGCGCAGTCAGTAGGCTCGACGCATGGCAGGTGCGGGGAAGGCGAACGGGAAGCTCGCCAAGAACTTGGTCAAGTACGGCGTGCGGTACGGACCGCTGGTCGTCGAGGCGGTCCGGCACGGGCGCGAGCCCGCACAGCAGGCGCTCCAGGCCGCCTGGGCGAAGCGGTCCGCGCGCCGCAAGGCGGTCGAGCACGTTCTCACCGTGCGCGAGGGCTCCCTGCTGAAGGTGATCAAGGACGGGCAGGCGATCTTCTTCGTGTTCTCCGGCGACGCGATCGTCACGACCTACCCCGCCGTACCGCAGAGCAGCTACCCCGAGCTGCTCCGGCATGCCGACCTGGACAATCGGGAGCCGGCCGCCGCCCTGACCGCCCAGCGGCCGAACATCCTGCTGCTGGTCCGCCGGAAACGTTGACGCGCGCGTAACATCCCGGACCCGGCCGGGCAACAGGCCGGACGCAGAGTGGAAGGACGTTTCCACGAGGGAGGGCGTCCGCATGCTCTGGAAGATCAGGACCGAACTCGCCGACCGGCCCGGTGCCCTGGCCGAACTCGCTGCACGGTGTGGTGCGGACGACATCAACATTCTCAGCCTCGAGGTGTTCACCGCCGAGACCGGCGCCGTCGACGAGCTGGTGGTCTCCACCGGCGTCGGCTGGACCGCCGACGACCTGACCGCGCTGGCGGCCGAGGCCGGCTGCGTCCGGACGACGGTCCGCCCCTGCCAGGCCGACGTGCTCAGCGACGCCCCGACCCGGTACCTGCGCGCCGTACTGCGGCTGATCGACGACCCGGTGTCCGTCGACGACGAGCTGGGCAACCTGCAGGGGTTCGACGAGTACACGCCGGCCGAGTGGGCCCGCGCGGACGTGCTGGTCGAGATCGCCGGCCGGCTGGCCGAGCGGTTCGAGACGCCGGACGGGCCGCGGCCCGGGGCCGGCGTACCCGACCTGCGGCTCGCGACCGTCGAGGACGCCGACGCCGTGGTCGCGATGCACGACCGATGTTCGTACGAGAGCCGCACCCGGCGCTACCACGTGCCGATGCCGAAGCTGACCGCACGGACCGCGCGGCACCTGTCGGCGCCGGCGGGCGGCGTATCGGTCGTCGCATGCGTCGACGACGCCGTGATCGGGATGGCCACGGCCGCGCCGTGGGAGGAGCTGGGCAGCACCACGATGGAGATCGCCGTCCTGGTCGAGGACGGCTGGCAGGGGCAGGGCCTCGGGCTGCGCCTGCTGCGCCAGGTGGTCGGGGAGGCCCGGGCCCTCGGCGCCGACCGCGTCGTCTGCATGGTGCAGCCGGAGAACCACGCGATGCTCCGCACCCTGGAGCGGCTGCGGATGCGCTCCCGAGTCATCCGGGACGGCGACAGTCTGATGGTGAGTGTCGCACTGTCCGACCGGAGCCTGTCGCATGCGGTGGATCGACCGCCGGTGCAATATCGTCAGACCCGTGCCACCCCTTCCCACCGGTCGGAACCCCCACGGTCTGCTGGTCAACCTGCCCGCGAGCACGCGCTCGCCGCTCTTTCAGCTCTTCAGCCGATTTCTGATCGCGCTGGGGCTGCTGACCGTGATGGTGCTGATCGTGGTGGTCGACCGTGACGGCTACAAGGACAGCTACGACGGCCATGTCGACCTGATCGACAGCATCTACTACGCAACCGTCACGCTCACCACGACCGGGTACGGCGACATCACGCCGGTGACGCCGACCGCCCGGCTGGTGAACGCCTTCATCGTCACTCCGCTGCGGATCGCGTTCCTGGTGGTGCTGGTCGGTACGACACTGGAAGTGCTGGCCAACGAGGGTCGCCGGATCATGCGCGACACGCGCTGGAGGAAACGGATGAAGGACCACACCATCGTCGTCGGCTACGGCACCAAGGGCCGGGCCGCGGTGCAGACGCTGATCAGCAACGGCGTGAAGCGCGAGAACATCGTCGTGATCGACCCGCGCGCCACGGCGATCGGTGACGCGGGCAACGACCAGATGGCCGCGTTCCACGGCGACGCGACGAACCGGACGGTGCTGCGCCGCGCCGAGGTGATGACCGCGCGCGAGGTGATCGTGACCACCGACCGGGACGACTCGGCCGTCCTGGTCACGCTCGCCGTGCGGCAGCTGAACCCGAGCGCACACGTCGTGGTCGCGGTCCGCGAGGAGGACAACGTGCCGCTGCTGCGGCAGAGCGGCGCGGACGCCGTGGTCACTTCGTCGGAGGCGGTCGGCCGGCTGCTCGGCTTGTCCGCGGTCAGCCCGAACCTCGGCGAGGTGATGGAGGACCTGCTGACCTACGGCGAGGGCCTCGAGGTCGCCGAGCGCCCGGTCCTCGGGCGCGAGGTCGGCAAGCCGCCGTCCGCCGTACCGGACCGGGTTGTCTCGGTGGTCCGCGACGGCAAGGTGCACCGGTACTACGACTCCAACGTCTCGGTCCTGGCCGCCGGCGACAAGCTGATCGTCGTCCGCCCCGCCAAGGAGACCCCGTGGGCCGAGCGCCCGGGCGCCGAAGAGGACGACGAGTAGCCCTTCCGCCGTCCGGCCGCCCTGCCTAGAGTCGAACTGCCTGGGGACGGGCTCTGACAGGGGGCGGTCATGAGATGGAACAAGGCAGCGCGGATCGCCGCGATCGCGGCGCTCGTCGGTGCGGGACTGAGCGGGACGCAGAGTCAGGCCTCGGGGCCGCCGGGCGGTGGCGCCTGCGTCTCGGAGGACAGCGTCGTCCAGGCGCGGGGCGGGCGTGAACCGGACCTCGGCCAGGTCCCACAGGATCTGCCGGCGACGGCGAAGAACAAGGCGAAAGCGGGCTTCAGGGCCACCGTTCCGGTGTACTTCCATGTGGTCACCGACGGCTCGATCGGCGCGCTCACGTCGGCCCAGATCCAGGCGCAGATCGCCGTACTGAACAACACGTACGCGGGCGGCGAGGGCGGTGCCAGGACCGGGTTCAGTTTCACTTTGGCGGGTGTGACGCGGACCGACAACGCGACCTGGTTCTACGCCGGCGCGGGTGGTCTGCCTGAGCACGACATGAAGCACGCCCTGCACACCGGCGGTCCCGGGGACCTCAACTTGTACTCGACGACAGCCGGCGCGGGTCTGCTCGGATGGGCGTACCTGCCGGACATCGTCACCAAGCCGGGCCAGGCGTACCTCGACGGCGTCGTCATCGACTGGGAGTCCTTCCTGGGGACGTCGACCACGTACGCGGGCCGCTACGACCAGGGCGAGACCACGACGCACGAGGTCGGTCACTGGCTGAATCTCGAGCACACGTTCTTCGGCGGCTGCAACGCGAAGGGCGACTTCGTCGACGACACCCCGGCCGAGAAGACCCCGACCAGCGGCTGCCCGGCCGGCAAGGACACCTGCAAGGCGCCCGGGCTCGACCCGATCCACAACTACATGGACTACTCCTACGACTCCTGCTACACCCAGTTCACACCAGGCCAGGCCCAGCGCATGGCCGACGCCTGGCTCTTCTACCGCGCCTAACCCGCACCACCACCCCGCCGTACCCGCTCTGCGGTAGGCATCTTTGGGCCCCCACCGTTCATTTCGGCGCTCCGAAATTGGACGGTGGGGGCCCAAAGACGGGTTGGGGGCCGTCACGGTGTGGTTGCGGTGTGGAGTTGGGGGAGTGGGGGTGTTGACGAGGGCTGAGGGGCGGTTTAGTGTCTCGGCTGTAAACGATTACAAGAACGATTACAGGAGGTCGGCGTGAGTCGTCCGACGATCGCTGGGGTGGCCCGGGCGGCCGGGGTCTCGGTGGCGTCGGTGTCACGGGTGCTGAACGGGCTGCCGGCCACCGAGGAGATGGTCGAGCGGGTGCAGCGGGCGGTGTCGGAGCTCGGCTACGTGCCGGACGCGCGGGCCCGGTCGCTGAAGGTCGGGCGGACGTTCCAGCTGACGCTGGCGGTCGCGGACGTCGGCAACCCGGTGTACGTGACGATGATGCGGGCGGTCGAGGAGGTCGTGGCCGCGGCCGGCTACCGGCTGGTGGTGACGACGACCGGGCCGGACGTGGTGGACGAGGTCGCGCTGGTTCGGGGGATGGCGCGCGGGTACGCCGACGGTCTGCTGATCAGCCCGCTGCGCGTCGACGAGGATCTGGTGAAGTCGATCCGCGAATGCGAGGTGCCGGTGGTCGTCGCCGGTAACGTCCCGGCCAAAGCGGGCGTCGACACCGTGCGGGCGAACTCACCCAAGGGCATGCTGCTCGCCGTCGACCACCTTGCGTCCTGCGGCCGCACACGCATCGCGTTCCTGAACGGCCCTGCCGACACGGTCCCCGGGGCGGCCCGCGCGAAGGGTTTCACCGAAGCCCTGAAGGCCCACAACCTCGAGCCCGTCGCCGTCACAGAAGCAGACGACTTCACCTTCGCCGCAGGACGTTCTGCCGCACGGCAGCTGCTGACGACCCCCGGTTCGGAGCGGGTCGGTTTCGATGCGGTGGTGTGTGCGAACGACTTGCTGGCTGTGGGGCTGATGCACGAGTTGGCGGCCGCCGGGCTGCGGGTGCCGGACGACGTTGCGGTGGTGGGGATGGATGACAGTGAGTTGGCCGAGCAGAGTTTTCCGCCGCTGACGAGTGTGAATCTGGGGTCGGCCGAGCGCGGGCGGCGGGCGGCCGAGTTGCTGCTGGCAAGGATCGAGGACAACGACCGGACCCCGCGGCGGATCGTCGTCCAGCCGTCCCTCAGCATCAGGAGGTCCACCCCGTGACGGCAACCGTGACCGCGCCGCGGCCGGTGAAGAAGAAAGTGGGGAAGCCGAAGGCGAATCGCGAGGCGATCCTGCTGTTCCTGCCCGCCCTGCTGCCGGTGCTGATCCTGAGCGTTTACCCGCTGATCCGCGGTATCGCGCTCGGCTTCACCGATGCCCGCGCCGGCCTGCGGGTCGAGACGAACTTCGTCGGCTTCGGCAACTTCGCCAAACTCCTGCACAACGACCTGTTCTGGGACTCGTTCCGAATCGGCGTGATCTGGACCTTGTCGGTCACGCTCCTGCAGTTCGTCGCCGCGCTCGGCCTCGCCCTGCTGCTGAACACGAACCTCAAATTCCGCGGCGTCGCGCGGACCCTCGCGCTGATCCCCTGGGCGATGCCCCCGGTCGTCGTCGCGATCATGTGGCGGTTGCTGCTGCACCCGACCAACGGGCCGGTCAACGAGATCCTGCAGAAGCTGCACCTCACCGACCACCCGATCAACTTCCTCGGCGACTTCAACACGGCGCTCCCGGCGGTGATCGTCGTCGGCATCTGGGTCGGCATGCCGATGACCACGATCACGCTGCTCGCCGGCCTGCAGGGCATCGACCGCACGCTGTACGAAGCGGCCGCGGTCGACGGCGCCGGCGCCTGGAGCCAGTTCTGGAACATCACGCTTCCGCAGCTGCGGACCGTGATCGTCGCGATCACCAGCCTGGACATGATCTGGAACTTCAACTCGTTCGGCCTGGTCTACGTGCTGACCGCCGGCGGCCCGGGCGGCAAGACGATGCTGCCGATGTTGTTCGCGTACAACGAGGCGTTCCGCTACGGCAACTTCGGGATGGCCGCGGCGATGGGTGACGTGATGGTGGTCATCATCATCGCGTTCCTGTTCTTCTACCTGCGGAACCGGCTGAGGAGCGAGGCATGAGGACAAGGCCCGCCACCCGCTTCCTGCAGTACGTCGCCGTGCTCGCGTACCTGATCTTCCTCGGCTTCCCGCTGCTCTGGCTGATCTCGAGCTCGCTGAAGTCGCCGCAGGAGTTCGCCAGCATCACGCCGAGTCTGCTGCCGAAACACTTCGACCTGTCCAACTACAGCGACGCGCTGAACGAGCAAGGCCTGGTCCGCGGCCTCGGCAACAGCCTGCAGATCTCGATCTACAGCACGATCCTGGTGCTGATCGTCGCGCTCCCGGTGTCGTACGCGCTGGCCCGGTTCCGCAGCCGGCTGCGTCCGCTGACGAACGGCTGGATCCTGGTCAGCCAGGTGTTCCCGGTGATCCTGATCGTGATCCCGCTGTTCATGATCCTGCGCCCGCTGCACCTGACGAACGCGATCCCCGGCGTGGTGATCGTGTACATGGTCTGGTCGCTGCCGTTCGCACTGTGGATGCTGCAGGGGTACGTCGCCGCGGTGCCGCGGGAGCTGGAGGAAGCGGCCTCCGTCGACGGCGCCGGCCGGGTCCGCACGATCGTCTCGATCGTGATGCCGCTGCTGCGGCCAGGCCTGATCGCGACCGCGATGTTCACCTTCATCTCGGCGTGGAACGAGTTCTTCTTCGCCCTGGTCCTGCTGCAGGACCCGCAGCTCAAGACCCTTCCGCTGGTGCTCGCCCGCTTCGTCGGTGCCGAGGGCCAGGTGCAGTTCGGCCCGCTCGCCGCCGCCTCCGTGCTGGCCACCGTCCCCAGTCTCGTGTTCTTCGCCTTCCTTCAGCGCCGGTTGACCTCCGGCTTGCTGAGCGGCGCAGTCAAAGGTTAGGAGAGATAATGAAGAAGGTATTGACCGCGTTGCTGGCGGCGGGAGCGCTGGTGACGCTCGCCGCGTGCGGGGGCAACAGCGACGACAGCGGTTCGGGGTCGTCGACCGAGAAGGTGACGCTGAAGTTCCAGAGCCTCGCCTTCCAGAAGACCACGGTCGCCGCGACCAAGAAGATCGTCGCGGACTGGAACGCCGCGAACCCGAACATCCAGGTCGAGTACGTGCAGGGCAGCTGGGACTCCGTGCACGACCAGCTGGTCACCCAGTTCCAGGGCGGGACCGCGCCGGACATCATCCACGACGAGTCCGCCGACATCACCGGCTTCGTCAACCAGGGCTACCTCGCCGACCTCTCGCCGTACCTGAGCAAGGACACCAAGGACGCCGTCAGTCCGGGCGTCTGGGACACGGTCTCCAAGGACGGCAAGATCTACGCCGCGCCGACGCTCCTGCAGTCGTACGTCGTGTTCGCGAACTCCGCGATGCTGAAGCAGGCCGGGATCACCGCGACCGGTGACTCGCTGAGCTGGGACGATCTGGCCGCCGACGCCAAGTTGCTGACCGCGGGCGGCAAGTTCGGACTCGGCTGGGGTCTGAAGAGCCCGACCGCGACGATGCTGAACCTCGGCCTGAACTTCGACGCCAAGTACTTCGACGGCTCCGGCAAGGACGCGAAGGCGACCGTCGGCGACGCCGAGCTCGAGGTGCCGAAGCGCATCCACGCGATGGCGTACGACGACAAGTCGATCGACCCGACGTCGCTGACGCAGAGCGGTTCGGACGTGCTGCCCGGGTTCTACGCCGGCAAGTACGGGATGGTCGTGGCCGGCAACTACGTCGCGCAGCAGATCCTCGAGGAGGCGCCGAAGACCTTCCAGTGGGAGGTGCTGCCGCCGCTGAAGGGCACGAGCAGCAAGCAGGCCGCGAACCCGCAGACGCTGTCGGCGCCGGCCGAAGGCAAGCACATCGAGCAGTCGGCGAAGTTCATCGACTACTTCATGAAGGCCGAGAACCTGGCCGCGGTCGGTCAGGGCGACTGGCTGATCCCGACCACCCAGGCGGCCCGGGACGCGGTGCAGCAGGCGACCGGCGGCAAGAACGGCTGGCAGCAGATCCTGGCCAGCGGCGCCGAGCTGACCAAGGCGCCGTTCCAGAGCGTGGAGAACTACCCGCAGTGGAAGGACCAGATCGCGACGCCGGCGTTCCAGCAGTACCTGGCGAACAAGACCGACGCGGCGGCGCTGGGCAAGAAACTGAGCGACGGATGGGGTCAGGTCAACAACTGATGTCCTTGATCGAGGAGAAGGCAACGGGGGTCCTCGTCGGGTCCGCGGTCGGTGACGCGATCGGCGGAGCCGTCGAAGGCTGGACACCGGAGGCGATCCGGGAGCGGCACGGCGGCTGGGTGACCGGCATCGTCGGCCCGTGGTACGACGACTGGCGGACCGCCCGCCCGATCGCGCCGTACCACAAGGGCGACGGGCACATCACCGACGACACCTTGATGACGCACGCACTGGTCGAGGTGTACGACGAGCGCCGGTCACACCTGGACGCGTATGCGGTCGCCGAGTCGCTGGTGCCGAAGATGCTGAACGGGACCCGCTGGGTTCCCGAGCTCGAGGCGGACGCGCTCCTGCTGCAGCGGGTGTTCCTGGCCGAGAAGTGGCTGGTCGCCCGCCTGCACTACGGGCACGTCGATCCGCGCGAGGCGGGTGTCGGCAACATCGTGAACTGCGGTGCGGCGATGTACATGGCGCCGGTCGGGATCGCCAACGCCGGCGATCCCGAGGGCGCGTACGCCGAGGCGCTCGACGTCGCCGGTGCGCACCAGTCGAGCTACGGACGGGAGGCGGCCGGCGTGTTCGCGGCTGCCGTCGCCGCCGCGATGACGCCGGGCGCAACGCCCGCGTCGGCGGTCGCGGCTGCTGTGGCGCTGGCCAAGGACGGCACTCGGAGGGCCGTCGAGGCGGTCGTCGAAGCGGCCGACGGCGTGACGGACTGGGAGGAGGCGATTCCTGTGCTGCGGAAGGCGATCGAGCCGTACGACACTGTCGGTCCGAACTACCGTGAGCTGTCGATGGACGCCCGCCGGCCGAGCCGTACCAAGGCGATCGAGGAGCTTCCGGTCGCGCTCGGGTTCGTCCTGGTCGCCGAGGGAGACGTCCGGCGGGCTGTCCTGGGCGGCACCAACTACGGGCGCGACGCGGACTCGATCGCGTCCATGGCCGGCGCGATCACCGGAGCTTTGCAGGGCCACGACGGCGTACCGCCGGACTGGGCGGAGCGGATCGCCGAGGCGAGCAAGACCGATCTGGTGGCGCCGGGGCGGGTCATGGCGTCCGTCGTACGGGACATCCGGGCGGCCGACGCCGAGCGGTGGGCCCGGCGTGCGGCCGCGTTGGATGCGCTGGTCTGAATGTCAGTTGGCGTACGCCTCGAGCTCGACGATCCGGGAGTACCCGTGGTCGTTGGAGTCGTGGATGACGAGCTGGACGGCGTCGACCGCGCGCGGCTCGAAGGTGATGACCAGACGGCCCGTGGTGTTGCCCCGCACCTCCTCCATGGTCGTCCACACACCGTTGTTCCGGAGTCGGACGTCGAAGTCGCGGATGCCCATCACGGCGGCGGGGTACTTGGTCGAGTCGAGGGTTTGGAGGACGACTCGGCCGATGGTGGTCGGCTGGACGAAGTCGACGCCGTAGGTGTCGGGGAAGATGCCCTTGGTGTTGTCGTGCCAGCCGCTGGCGCCCCATTGCTCGGAGTCGGCGTTGCCGTCGACGCCGCCGCAGAGGCGCATGTTGCCGTTGGTGGAGGATGCGACAGCCTGTTCGCCGAGCAGCACGTTGTCGCGGGCGGGAACAGGCTTGATCACCACAGGCACCTGCAGGTGCTGCTTACCGACGGTCAGGTCGACGGAGTACGTCGCGGGCGCGGTGCCGCGCGGGACACTGAGCTCGAGCGGCGCCTTCACGAGCTGATCGACGGGCAGGTAGCTGGAGAACTGGTGCCGGGACAGCGTGAGGGCGGCGTCCCCGGCGACACGCATGTCGGCGATCGTGGGTTTGCGGCCGGTGTTGGTCATGCCGAGCGTCAGCTTCCCGGCCGTGAAGCACGGCAGCGGCACGACCTCCACGGGCTGTGGCGTGGCGCTGATCTCCACCTGGTTGTTGCCGCTGGCAACGGTGACGGCGGGCACCACGAGCGTGAGTGGGACGGCGACGAGGGCGATGCGTCGGAGCATGGGCTGGTCCGTTCAGGCGAGATGGGTTCCGGGACGGCCGTCCTCGACGACCAGGGTGGCGCGCGTGGACGCCGTACCGCCGGGAGTGACGACGCGGTCGACGACACGGAACTCCGACGTCCACTGCGTCCGGTCGAGCCGGCAGCTGAGGTAGCCGCGCTGGACGTTCTGGTACTTGACGTGCGGGTTCTCGGCGAGCAGCGCGCGCCCAGTGGCGTCGGCGTCGACGCCGTCCTTGCCCGACGAGATCGACGTGGTGACGAACTCGGACCCGATCGCCGGCGTGGACGGATCCGCGAAGTTCACCCGCAGGTCGGAGGCGACGCTGCGGTGCAGGTCGCCGGTGAGGACGACGAAGTTGCCGACGCCGCGGTCGCGGACGCCGGCCAGCACGCGATCGCGCGCGGCGGCGTACCCGTTCCAGGTGTCCATCGGAAGCTCGAGCTCCGGCCCGGTCTTGCGGTCGAGTTGGGCCATGGCGACCTGCTGCGCGACGACGTTCCAGCGGCTCGTGGAGGATCCGAGCGTGTCCAGCAGCCAGCTTTCCTGGGCGGCGCCGGTGATGGTGCGCGCCGGGTCGGTCGACACCTCGTCCGGCGGCAGCCATCCACCGGTCGACGTCTGGTCGTCGCGGAACTGCCGCGTGTCGAGGATGCTCAGGTCGGCAGTACGGCCGTACCGGAGGTAGCGGTGCAGGCGGATCGACGGGCCGTCGGGGGACTGGTCGAGACGCAGCGGCATGTGTTCCCAGTACGCGCGGAAGCCGTTCGCCCGGCGGACGAGGAAGTCGTCGTACGGGATGCCGTCCTCGGACACGTACCCGGCCCAGTTGCCCTCGACCTCGTGGTCGTCGAGCGTGACGATCCACGGCGCCGCCGCGTGCGCGGCCTGCAGGTCGGGGTCGGTCTTGTGCAACGCGTAGCGGGCCCGGTACTCGTCGAGGGTGAAGATCTCGCCGGCGAAGTCGACCGGTACGGACTGGTTGCGGACGCCGGCGGTCGGTCCGACGCCGACCTCGTAGATGTAGTCGCCGAGGAACAGCACAGCATCGTGCTCCCGGCGTACGACGTCCTGGTACGCGGTGTAGAACCCGTCGTAGTAGGCCTGGCAGGACGCGACTGCCAGCGTCACGGCCGGCTCGTCGGACGGCGCCGGCGCGGTTCGGGTACGACCGGCCGGGCTGATCTGACCGGCGGCGCGGAACCGGTAGAAGTAGTGCCGCCACGGCCGCAGTCCCCGGACATCGACATGCACGGTGTGCGCGTACTCCGGACGGGCGTGCGCCGTGCCTCGGCGTACCACTCTGCGGAACGACTCGTCCTCGGCGACCTCCCACTCGACGTTCACCGGGCGGTCGCCCATGCCGCCGAACGGTTCGAGCGGCCCGGGCGCGAGGCGGGTCCAGATGACTACGGCGTCCGGCAGCGGATCGCCCGACGCGACGCCGAGCGTGAACAACGGTCGGTTGTCGGTGCGATGCGATATCCCTGCCGCATCGACGAGATCGGGGAGGTTTCCGGCAAGAGCGAGCGCGGCGGCGGTTCCGGTCAAGAAGCTGCGGCGGGTGACAGCTGTTCGGGACATGGCCGGAAGTATCAGGCCGCGCCGACAGAACGATCCAGGTGTGTGTTTCGCCTGGCGCAACAGGGGAAGGAAGAGCCTCGATGAGATTGACCTGGGTGCAGCCGGAGGACCTCCTCCCGCACCAACTGGTCCAGGCGCGGTCGGAGGGCGTCGACGTCACCGACGTCCAGGCCCGCTGGCTGGCCGCCGGCGGGACCACGGACGCGCCCGTGTCGGGCGCCTCCGACGAGCCCGCGACCCCCGCGCTGCGGGCACTCGCCCGCGAGCTGCTGGACCTGCTCGACGCACGGACCGGGGACTGGCGCGAGCCGGTGATCCCGGAGCTGCCGTCGCTGGGTGCGCCGGTCGATCTCGAGACCCGCACACTGAACGCCTGGCTCGGCCGGATGGCCGGGAACCTGCTCGGCAAGCCGGTGGAGAAGATCCCGCGCGAGGGCATCCGGGAGATTCTGGTCAGCTCCGGTCAGTGGCCGCTGACGCAGTACATCACCGCGATCGGCGTGCCCGACGACGTGCAGCAGCGATGGCCGTGGAACCGGCGGTCGAAGGTGAACAGTCTGCGCGAGGTCATCGACGGCATGCCCGAGGACGACGACATCAACTTCGCGATCCTGGCGCTGGTGATGATGGAGCGCTTCGGTCCCGGGTTGACCACCGAGGACGTGGCGCAGAGCTGGCTCGGCGACCTGCCGGCCGGCCGCGTGTTCACCGCCGAGCGTGTTGCCTACCGCAACCTTCTGGAAGGGATCGAGCCGGCCCGCGCGGCCGTCGTCGGGAACCCGTTCCGGGAATGGATCGGCGCCCAGATCCGGACCGACGCCTACGGCTGGGCGCATCCCGGCGACCGCACCGCGGCCGCGCGGCTCGCGCTGGTCGACGCGCGGCTCAGTCACACCGGCGCCGGGGTCGACGGCGCGCTCTGGGTGGCCGCGATGTCCGCGGCCGCGCTGGTGCTCGACGATCCGGTCGAGGCCGCGGTCGCCGGCCTGGACGTGATCGGCGGTCAGGGCGCGATCGCCCGCGCGGTCCGCTTCGGGCTCAGCCTCGCCGACGCCGAGCTGGACGACGCGCTCGACGCGCTGCACCACGAGTACGGCGACCTGCACTGGGTGCACGCGGTGAACAACACCGCCCTCACCGCGTATGCGCTGACCGCTGCGGATTTCACCACGGCGATCGGCCGCGCGGTGATGGGCGGCTGGGACACCGACTCGGCCGGTGCCACCGTGGGCGCGGTTTTTGGCGGGACGCGCGGGGTTCCGGCAGAGTGGTCCGCACCACTGGACAATCGGGTGGCCACGAGCCTCCCGGGGATGAACCAGATCGCGATCGACGAGCTGGCGCGGAGGACTGTGGAGGTGGCCCGGGGTGGAGCCTGACGTGGTACCTGATGTGTTGGTGGTGGGGAGCGCGAATGTGGATCTTGTGTTGCCTGTTCAGCGCATTCCACGACCGGGCGAGACGGTTCTCGCCGGTGCGATGACACGTGGTCCTGGCGGCAAGGGCGCGAACCAGGCGGTCGCGTCGGCGCGCGCGGGGGCCCGGACGGCGATGGTGGTCGCGCTGGGTGACGACGACGGCGGCGCACTGCTGCGCGAGGCGCTCGAAGGTGTCGACCTGTCGCTGGCGACGACCAGCGACGCCCCGACGGGTACGGCGATCATCACTGTCGAGGACGGCGGTGAGAACTCGATCGTCGTCGCCCCGGGCGCGAACGGCGAGCTGACCTTGTCCGCGGCCGCGCTGACTGCGATCGGCGATGCGAAAATCGTCCTTTCCCAATTGGAGATCCCGTTCCCGACGGTGCAGGCGGCGGCCGCGGTGGCGAAGTACTTCGTGCTCAACGCGGCACCGGCCGCGGAGCTCCCGGACGAGCTGCTCGCCGAGGTGGACCTGCTGGTGGTGAACGAGACCGAGGCCGCGGCGATCGCCGGGCCGGACCGGTCCGCGCTGCTGAAGCAGGTGCCGGCCGCGGTGGTCACGCTCGGCGGGGCGGGCGCGGTGATCCTGACCCGCGAGGCCGAGGAGATCGCGGTTCCCGGCGTACCGGTCGAGGTCGTGGACACGACCGCGGCGGGAGACACGTTCTGCGGAGTACTGGTCGCCACGTTGGCTGCCGAATCAACTAACGACTCGATCACGGCAAGCGACCTGACGAACGCGGTCCGACGCGCTAACGTTGCTGCTTCATTGAGTGTTCAGGCCGCGGGGGCGATTCCCTCCGTGCCGCACGGGGATGCAATCGACGCGCGTTATGCGGAGGTGTACCTGTGAATCCGCTCGAACCGCGGCCCATCGACCTACCCGCCAGGGTCGACCTTGGGCTCGCGATCGACCCGTCCTTCCTGGACGACGCCAAGATCCTCGGCGCGCCGGACGACCCGGCCGACCTGCCGCGGTGGCGCGCCAAGCTGGCCGAGTGGCGGTTCGGTGCCATCGAGCGGACCCGGTACGACGGCTCGCACTACGACGAACCCGGTCGCGAGTGGACCCAGACGGCGTACTCGGTGGCGCTGGTCTGGCTCTGGGACGACCTGCTCTACAACGTTGAGACCGGGAAGTTCACCCCGGAGAAGTTCGTCGAGCACGGGATCGCCGAGTTCGGCGGGTACGACGCGATCGTGCTCTGGCACGCCTACCCGGTGATCGGGATCGACGACCGCAACCAGTTCGACTTCTACCGCGACGTGCCCGGCCTGCGCGAACTGATCGACGACCTGCACCGGCTCGGCCTCAAGGTGTTCTTCGACTACAACCCGTGGGACGTCGGCACCCGCCGCGCGGACCGCTCGGACGCCGACGAGTTCGCCGCGCTGGTCACCGACTACACGGTCGACGGCGTGTTCCTGGACACGCTGAAGGAGGGCGACCCGGCGTTCACCCGCGCGATCCGGCAGGCGAACCCCGCGATCGCGCTGGAGGGCGAGTCACGGTTGCCGATGGCAAGGATCGGCGACCATGCGTTGTCCTGGGCGCAGTGGTTCGCCGACACCCACGCGCCCGGCGTGCTGCGGGCGCACCTGTTCGAGCGCCGGCACATGATGCACCACACTCGCCGGTGGAATCGTGACCACAGCGACGAGCTGCAGTCCGCCTGGGTGAACGGCGTCGGCATGCTGGTCTGGGAGTCGGTGTTCTCGGCGTGGGTCGGGTGGAACGCCCGCGACCGCGCGACGCTGCGCCGGATGGTCGCCGCGCAACGGGCGTTCGCGCCGGTGCTGATCAACGGCGACTGGATCCAGCTGACGCCGGAGATCCCGGAGAAGGCCCGCGACCACGGCGTCCACGGGTCCCGGTTCGACCTGGCGGACATCACGTTCTGGACGTTGATCAACCGTCACGACGAGGACTTCGAGGGCATCGTGCTGCGCTCCGAGGACCAGGTCGGCGACTGGTACGACGTGACGACGGGCGTCCCGATCACCGCGGACGACGACGGTGTCCATCTGGTCGTGCCGGGCCGCGGCGTGGCCGGCATCGTCCGTGTCGGCGCCACCGCCGGCGCCTCCTGCCGGGCCACCGCGCGCCGGCTGGGCACGATGCCGCGCGCCCATGTCGACGAGTCCGCGTTCCCGATGCGGCCGGCCGAGCGGGTCGTCGCACCACCGGTCGCCGGTCCCGCCGAGATCGGCCCGACGGTCGACGTACCGGCGGGGGAGCAGACGCTGATCGTCCGGCACCGGCGGCGCGAGACCGGCCTGTACGACACCGCGCCGTACGTCGAGGAGTGGAAGCCGCTGCCGCCTCGCCTGCACGACATCCAGACGGTGACGCGTGAGGTGTCGCTGCCGGGATGCTCGGTGGCTGTCGCCGAGGTGACCAACGCGGAGTACCAGGCGTTCCTGCAGGCGACCGGCTACCGTCCGCTGGTCGCGAACCGGTTCCTGAAGCACTGGGTCGACGGCGCGCCCGCCCCCGGGACCGAGGACCAGCCGGTGACGTACGTCGACCTGCCGGACGCCCGGGCGTACGCCGCCTGGCGTGGCGGACGGCTGCCCAGCGAGGACGAGTGGCAGCTCGCCGCGCTCGCCGAGGGGTTCACCCGGCGCGAGCCGCTGGTGTGGAACCTGACCGAGAGCGAGCACCGCGACGGACGCAGCCGGTTCTGCATCCTCAAGGGCGGCTCGCACTACGTCGCCGAGGGCTCCGACTGGTACGCCGACGGCGGCCCGCAGGAGCCGGACGTCAGCTTCAAGCTGGTGCTGACCGGCGGCGGCCTCGACCGCTCGGAGAACATCGGCTTCAGGTGCGCAGGATGAGACCTGCTCCACTCGACGGGGTGAAGGTGCTGGAGGCGGCGACGCTGTTCGCGGGGCCGCTGGCAGCGACCTTCCTGGGCGACTTCGGCGCCGACGTCACGAAGATCGAGCACCCGTCCCGGCCGGACGCGGCGCGCACGCACGGCGCCTCGAAGGACGGTGTCGGGCTCTGGTTCAAGACTCTCGGCCGGAACAAGCGGCTCGCGACGCTCGACCTGTCCCGCGGCCGGGACGTGTTCCTCGACCTGGTCCGGCAGAACGACGTCCTGGTGGAGAACTTCCGGCCCGGGACGCTGGAGCGCTGGGGCCTCGGCCCGGACGTGCTGCTGGCGGCGAACCCGCGGCTGGTGATCGCGCGGGTGACGGCCTTCGGGCAGGTCGGTCCGTGGTCGCGGCGTCCCGGCTTCGGGTCGCTGGCCGAGGCGATGAGCGGGTTCGCGGCGGTCACCGGCGAGCCGGACGGCCCGCCGACGCTGCCGCCGTTCGGCCTCGCGGACGGGATCACCGCGCTCGCCACGGCGTACGCCGTCCTGGTCGCGCTGCGCGAACGGGACCGGTCCGGGGCCGGGCAGGTCATCGACATGGCGATCATCGAGCCGATCCTGATGATGCTCGGCGGCGGCATCACGGCGTACCAGCAGACCGGGTACGTGCAGCCGCGGCTGGGGAACCGCTCGTCGAACAACGCTCCGCGCAACGTCTACCGCACCGCCGACGGCCGCTGGGTGGCGGTGTCGACCAGTTCGCAGAGCATCGCCGAGCGCGTGCTGACGCTGGTCGGGCGCGCCGATCTGGTCGCGCAGCCCTGGTTCGCGACCGGACGCGAGCGCGCCCAGCACGCCGACGAGCTCGACGAGGCGGTCGGGTCGTGGATCGCGGCGCGGTCGCTGGAGCTCGTGATGGAGGAGTTCGAGAAGGCCGAGGCCGCGGTCGGGCCGGTGCACGACATCCGCGGGATCATGACCGACCCGCAGTACGCCGCGCTCGGGACGATCGTCAGCGTGGACGACGACGAGCTGGGCCCGGTGCAGATGCAGAACGTGCTGTTCCGGCTGTCCGAGTCGCCGGGGGAGATCAAGTGGGCCGGTCGGCCGCACGGTGCGAACACCGACGAGGTGCTCGCCGAGATCGGTGTGACGCCGGACCAGGTGGCGGCGCTGCGAGCAGCTGGAGTGGTGTGAGGGGGCGTTGAGGTGCTGACCGCACTGTATGTACCGGCCAACCGGCCGGACCGGTTCGCGAAAGCTGTTGCCGCGGGCCCCGATCTGGTGGTGTTCGACCTGGAGGACGCCGTACCGGTCGCCGACAAGGCGGATGCGCGCGGCTGGGCGGTCGCCTGGGTCGCCGCGAACGCCCGCGGGCCGGTCGAGATCCGGGTGAATGCGCTGGACTCGCCCTGGATCGAGGACGACCTGGCGGCGATCCGCGCCGTACCGCAGGTGCGGTTGCGGGTGCCGAAGGTGGAGAGCGCGGCGGACGTCCACGCGGTGCTGGACAAGGTGCCGTCGGCAAGGATCACTGCGCTGATCGAGTCCCCGCTGGGTCTGGAGCGGGCGTTCGAGATCGCCACCGCCGACCCGCGGCTGGTCGCGGTCGCGCTCGGCGAGGCAGACCTGTCCAGCGCGCTCGGCGTGGATGGCCCGGAGGGGTTGATGTGGGCGCGCGGCCGGCTCGTCTCGGCCTCCCGAGCCGCGGGCCTGGGTGCCCCGATGATGTCGGTCTACCCGAACGTCAACGACCTGGACGGCCTGCGAAAGACCTCACAGGAAGGCCGGGCACTGGGCTTCGTCGGCCGTACGGCGATTCACCCGCGGCAGCTGCCGACGATCGTGGAGGCGTTCACTCCGACCCCCGCCCAGATCACCGCCGCGCAGGAACTGCTGGACGCGGTCGAAAAGGCAGACATCGCGAACGGCGGAGTGATCGTGCTACCGGACGGCCGCATGGCCGACCCGGCAATGATCGGCCGAGCCCGCGAGCTCACCACGCTGATGCAGGAGATCGAGTCCCACCGGGGCTGACCGGCCCGGACCCCCACCACTCAGCAACCTGCGGCAACTGGGCCGGCGTCCGCTCACGTGAGGGCCCGAGACGTCGCTCGGCGCGTGTTGGTGAGTGATACAGGTCCGCGGGGCGTGGTCGGCTAAGGTCGAAGTATGCTCCCGCGCAGTGTTGATGCCGTGGTGATCGGTTCGGGGCCGAACGGGCTGGTGAGCGCGATCACGCTCGCCGACGCCGGCTGGGACGTGCTGGTGCTGGAGGCCGCCGACACGTTCGGAGGCGCCGTCCGGTCGACCGAGGACGGCGGCTGGATCAGCGATCGTTTCAGTTCGAACTATCCCCTCGGGGTCGCGTCACCGGTGATCCGCGCGCTCGAGCTGGAGAAGTTCGGCCTGAAGTGGGCGCACGCCCCGCTGCCGCTGGTCCATCTGCTCGACACCGACGGCTCCGCGGCCGCGATTCACCCGGATCCGGAGGACACCGCGAAGTCACTCGGCGCCGAGCATCCGGGCGACGGTGACGCATGGTTGCGGCTGTACCAGCAGTACGTGTCCATCCGCGAGCCGTTGCTGAAGGCGCTGCTGACCACCTGGCCGCCGATCGGCCCGGGCGTGCAGCTGGCCCGGAAGCTCGGTTCGGCGGGGGAGTTGCTCCGGTTCGCGCGGTTCATGGCGATGCCGATGCACCGGATGGGCCAGGAACTGTTCGACGGGCGGCACGGCCCGGCGATCATCGCCGGGAACGCGCTGCACGCGGACGCGTCGCTGTCGGGCGCCGTCAGCGGCACGATGGGCTGGCTGCTCGCGATGCTCGCCCAGGACGTCGGCTTCCCGGTCGCGGCGGGCGGATCCTCGGCCTTCTCCGGCGCGCTCGTCCGACGGGCCGAGCGCGCCGGCGCGCTGCTGGTCGGCGGCACGCCGGTGTCCGGTGTCGAGGTGTCGGCGGGCCGGGTGACCGCCGTCCACACGGCCTCGGGGGAGACGGTGGCGGTCGAGCGGGCCGTGGTCGCGGACACGTCCGCGCCGGTGCTGTACCGCGAGTTGTTGCCTGAGGCACTCGTTCCGGCCGGTCTGCGCCGGGACCTCGACGAGCGGTTCGAGTGGGACTACCCGACGGTCAAGCTGAACTTCCGGCTGAGCGGCCCGATCCCGTGGCTTTCACCCGAGGCGCGATCGGCAGGCGTCGTACACCTCGCCGGGACCGCCGACGACCTGGTGCACCTGTCCGCCGACCTGGACACCGGGCGGGTGCCGTCCCAGCCGTTCCTGCTGATCGGCCAGACCACGAAGTCGGATCCGACCCGGTCGCCGGACGGCGCCGAAGCGGTCTGGGCGTACGCGCACCTGCCGCGCGGTGTCGCCGACGACGCGTCCGCGGAGAAGCTGGCCGGCCGGATGGAGCGCGCGATCGAGCGGTTCGCGCCCGGGTTCGGCGACCTGGTCGTCGCGCGGGACCTGCAGCGCCCGTCGGGGCTGGAGTCCGGCAACGCCGCCCTCGGCCTCGGCGCCGTCGGCGGCGGCACGATGCAACTCCACCAGCAGCTGATCTTCCGGCCGACGATCGGGCTGGGCAGCGCTCGCACCTTCGTCGACGGCCTGTACCTGGGCAGCTCCGCGATCCACCCCGGCGGCGGCGTCCACGGCGCCTGCGGCCACCTCGCCGCCCGCACCGCCCTCCGCGACGCCTCCCTGCTCGGCCCTCTCACCCGCAAACTCCCCACCGCCACCCTGCGCCACCTGCAGAAGTGAGACTCGACGAGGCGACCTGCAGGGCTCGGGTGGCGGCTGCTCGGGTCGGGCGGTTGGCGACGGTCGGGGCGGATCTGCGGCCGCACGTGGTGCCGGTGACGTACGTCGTTCACGGTGACGAACTGTTCATCGCGGTCGATCAGAAGCCCAAGTCGACGACCGCGCTGAAGCGGCTGCGGAACATCGCGGCCCACGAGCGGGTCGCCGTACTAGTGGACGAGTACGACGAAGACTGGACCCACCTGTGGTGGGTCCGGGTCGACGGCGTCGCGCGAGGGATGCCCGGCCACGCGGCGGCGGTGGAGCTGCTGGCGGCGAAGTACCCGCAGTACGAGGCCGACCCGCCGCGCGGACCGGTGATCGGGATCCGGGCTGAAGCGTGGTCTGGCTGGTCGTACGCCTGAGCGGGCACGATCGACAGGAAGTGTCCGCCCGGCCCGGCCGAGTTCACGCTCAGCGGGATCGCCGACGAGGCGCAGTGGACGTATACGTCCTGTCGAGCCGCCCGCTGCTCGGCGCGTAGGCTCGGCGGGGTGAACGTGGAGGGGTTGCTGCGAGAGCTTGCGCCGCAGGTGCTGGGGTTCCTGGCGCGGCGGCATGGGCAGTTCGACCTGTGTGAGGACGCCGTGCAGGAGGCGCTGCTGGCGGCGGCGACGCAATGGCCGGTGGACGGCGTACCGGCGAACCCGCGCGGGTGGCTGATCACTGTCGCCACCCGTCGGCTCACGGATGCGTTCCGCAGTGAGAACGCGCGGCGGCGGCGTGAGGACAACGTCGCGGCGATGGCCGGCCCGGAAGAGCTGGTCTCCCCGGCCGCCGACGTGGACGAGGCGCCGGACGCCGACGACACGTTGACCTTGCTGTTCCTGTGCTGCCACCCGGCGGTGACGCCGGCTTCGCAGGTCGCGCTGACGCTGCGGGCCGTCGGCGGTCTGACCACGGCGGAGATCGCCCGCGCGTTCATGGTGCCGGAGGCAACGATGGCGCCGCGGATCAGCCGGGCGAAGAAGAGCATCAAGGCGGCCGGCAGCCGGTTCGAGATGCCGCCGCCGGCGGAGCAGGCCGAGCGGCTGCGCGTCGTACTGCAGGTCCTGTACCTGATCTTCAACGAGGGCTACACCGCCAGCTCGGGCGAGGAGTTGCAGCGGGTCGAGCTGACCGCCGAGGCGATCCGCCTGGCCCGGATGCTGCGATCGGCGCTGCCCGACGACGGCGAGGTCGCGGGCCTCCTGGCGTTGATGCTGCTGACCGATTCGCGCCGGGCCGCGCGGACGGCGGCCGACGGCGGCCTGGTGCCGATCGACGAGCAGGACCGGTCGTTGTGGGACCGCGCGCAGATCACCGAGGGCGCCGACCTGACCCTGGAGTCACTGCGCCGCGGCGCGGCCGGGCCCTATCAGTTGCAGGCCGCGATCGCCGCCGTTCACGCGGAGGCGCCGAGCGCGGCGGAGACCGACTGGCGGCAGATCCTCGCGCTGTACCTGGTCCTGGAGAAGCTCGCCCCGAACCCGATGGTGACGCTCAACCGCGCGATCGCGCTTGCCCAGGTCGAGGGTCCGCAGGCCGGCCTCGACCTGCTCGCGACCCTCGAGGACGACAAGTTCATCACCGAGACCCATCGCCTGGACGCGGTCCGGGCCCACCTGTACGAGCGCGCCGGCGACCCGGCCAAGGCCCACGAGCACTACCTGGCCGCGGCCCGCCGTACGACCAGCCTCCCGGAGCAGCGCTATCTGCAGGCGAAGGCGGACGCGGTCACGGGATGAGCCGGTAGAAGCGGAACAGTGCGGTCTGGAACGGGAGGATCCGCGTCTCGGCGAATCCCGCCTGCGTGGCGTAGCGGCGCAGTGTCGCGGGTCGCATGACCGCGCCGGTCGCGGCCGACTCCGGATCGCCCATCGCCTCCGGCAGGCAGGACATCAGACTCCAGCCGTAGTGGTAACGCTCCAGCTCCGACGCCGGCGCGGTGAACTCGTCCTCGACCAGCTCGTCGAGGATCAGCACCGAGCCGCCCGGCGCGAGCAGCTGCCGCGCGCTGCGCAGCGCATCGACCGGTCGCGGGATGTCGTGCAGCGCCTCCAGGATCGTGACCAGGTCGAACTGGCCGCTCTGCGCGGCGTCGGACGCGTTCGCGACCGAGAAACTGACCCGATCGCTCAGTCCGGTGTCGCGGGCATGCCGGCTCGCCGCGGCGATGGCGTCCTCGTCGAGGTCGAGGCCGTGCACGGTGATCCGTGGATAGGCCTGCGCCATCGCGATCGACGACCAGCCGGTGCCGCAGGCGAAGTCGGCGACCCGGGCCGGGGGATCGGAGCGGAGCCGCTGGTCGATCTCGGGGATCGCCGGCAGCCACTGCTTGCCCAGCAGGTTCAGGTACGTCGGCCGGTTGAACTCCGCGCGTCCTTCCGGCTCCCACGGCTGGTGCGGCGGCGCGGCACCGGTGCGGTAGGCCTCGACGAGGTCGGGCAGCATCCGCGCTGCGCGGGCGAGCTCGACGCCCTTGTAGCCGTGGTAGTCGACGTTGTCCGGGTCGGCCAGCACCGGAACGTGCTCGGGCGGGAGGGTGTAGCGCCGCTCGGTCGGCGCTGCCGTGGTGTCGTCGACGTCGACGAGTCCGCTGACCGCGTGGTGCTCGAGCCACTCGCGGATGTAGCGCTCGTCGGTGCGGGTGCGTTCGGCCAGCTCGACCGACGTGGCGGGGCCGTGCTCGGCGAGTGCCCGGTACAGGCCGAGTTGCTCGCCGAGGTAGACGGCGTACAGCTCGAGCGCCGCACCGGCGTTCCGGAAGAGGCGCTCTACGAGTGCGTTGGTCCGGTCCATGGATTGGATCGTACTGCCCGTCCGGTCGCCTGCGAGTCGATCGCGGCGTGCGCGAGTTCGAGCGCGCGGTGGCCTGCTCTCGCGTGGACGGGCGGTGGGTCGCCGGCCCGGAGTGCGGTGAGCAGCGCGTCGACGTGGCGGTCGAAGGTGCCCGCGAAGTCGCGGGCCTCGTCATCGAAGTACGTCGAATGCCAGCGCTGCTCGACCGGGTCGCCGGGCTTGGAGAACGTCAGCGCGCGGACGGTGTCGTGGATGACGAGGCGTCCCTTCGTGCCGTTGATCTCGATCCGCTGCGTGTCGGGGTAGGCGTACGAGGAGTCGTACGTGCCGAGCATCGTGCCGACGGCGCGGTTCTCGAAGTCCAGAGCCAGCGCGACCGTGCTGAACGCGCCGTACGTCTTGTCGGTCATGTGCGCCGAGACCGCGGAGATCGGGCCGACGAGATGCTCGAGCATGTCGAAGCCGTGGCACTGGGTCTCGATCAGGTTCGCGTGCGGGGACCGGCCGCGGTTCGCCTCGCCGCCGAAGCGCCAGGTGGCGAAGATCAGCTCGCCCAGTTCGCCCGCGTCGATCAGGGCCTTCGCGCGGCGCACGGGTTCGGCGTACCGGTGGTTGAAGTTGATCGCGAAGAACCGGTCGCCGGCCGCGTCGAGGAGCGCGTCGGCCTCGGCCAGGTCGAAGACGAGCGGCTTCTCGACCAGCAGCGGTACGCCGGTCCGCACGAGGCGCAGCGTGACGTCGTAGTGGTCCTCGTTCGGCAGGCAGACCGTGACCAGGTCGGGGCGTTCGCGCTCCATCATGAGGTCGAGATCGGTGTACGGCGTGGTGCCGAACTTCTCCGCCCGAGCCCGCGTCTTCTCGGGCGTGCGGCCGACGACGGCGCACAGCTCGGTGTCCGCGCGCCGGGAGAAGATGCGCGCGTGGTGCTCGCCCCAACCGCCGGCGCCGACAACCGCGACCCTCATGCGGCGCCCTCCTGGGTGACGACGACCTTGCCGGTCTCACCGGCCAGGAACAGCCGGAACGCTTCGGCGATGTCCGAGACCGGGAAGCGGTGACTGATCACTCGGGCGATCAGGTCCTGGTGCGCCGACAAGAGCGCGAGGTTGCCGGGCATCTCGTCGTACCGGAAGTACTCGCTGCCGAGGACGGCGTGCTCGGGACTGATCAGGTCGCCGGAGGCGTTCAGGGTCACGCCTTCGCCGTGGCCGACGCAGATCAGTGCGCCGCGTTTGCCGATGATGTCGAGAGCGGCGCGGCGCGCGGACTCCTTGCCGGAGGCATCGAACGCTACATCCGGGTGGCCGGCCGCGGAGATGTCGTCGGCAAGCAGCGGGACCGCGCCGAACGTCTCGGCGAAATCGAGTCGCCAGCGGGAGACGTCCGAGATGTAGACCGGGACGTCCGCGCCGTAGGTCAGTTTGCTCATCACGGTGAGACCGAGGCCGATCGGGCCCGCGCCGGCGATGTAGACGCTCTCGACGTCCTGGCGGACGAGCGCGGCACGGCCGAGCGCGTGGGCGCTGGTGCCCATCACGTCGAGCAGCATGGTCGCGTTGCCGATCTCGATGTCGTCGGTGATCGGGAAGAAGTTGGTCTCGTGCACGAGCTCGTAGGGGCCGTACCCGCCGTCGTGGGTGAAGCCCATGTCGGCGCGTTTCGCGAAGCACTGGTTGGTGGCGCCGTACTTGCAGCTGCGGCACTCGCCGCAGAAGTCCATCAGGAACACGGCGCCGCGGGTGCCGACGGGCGTGCTGGTGCCGTCGCCGGCCTGCAGGACGGTGCCGGCGGCTTCGTGTCCGGGGACGACGGACGAGCCGTCGTAGTACTGGTGGCGGTCGGTGCCGCAGAGGGCGTTGGCCTGGACTGCGAGCAGAAGCTGACCTGGTCCGGGGTCCGGGTACTCCTGGTGCGCGAACTCGATGGTGCCGGCTCCGGTGAACCTGGGGGCGAGGGCGGTACGCGTCATGGGGCTGGAATTTACTACGTAGCAAATCCAGGCCACAAGGCTTCGCGACGCGGCGGTTGCCGGTCAGCGCGTGGTGCTCTCCCGGATGCGGAGCTCGTAGCCGGCCATCCGGTGCTGCGGGACGTGGTCGTCGGCGAGTTGCTCGTCGAGCAGGTCGAGCGCGCCGCCCGCGAGCTCGTCGAGCAGCGGGGCGACCGTGCTGAGGGTCGGCGTCGAGAGGCCCGACTCGACGATGTCGTCGAACCCGATCACCGAGACGTCTGCTGGTACGTCGACGCCGGCTCGACGGAGAGCGTGCAGGGCGCCGAGGCCGGCCGAGTCGTTCATCGCGAAGATGCCGTCGGGCTTCAGGTTCTCGAAGTGCTTCACGATCGCTGCTGCGGCCGCTGCCGTGGTCCAGTCGCAGTCGACGAGCAGATCGGGGTCGAGTGCGATGCCGTGTTTCTTGAGCGCGGCCTGGTAGCCCTGGCGGCGCAGTTGGTACGAGCGTTTTGGGCCGTGGTTCGCGCCGAGCAGCAGGATCCGCCGCCGTCCGGTGTCGAGGAGGTGGGTGACGGCGGCCTGGGCGGCCTCGCGGTTCCTGATGCCGACGTGGTCGATCGCGCTGCCCGGCTCGCGGTCGCCGATCAGGACGACCGGACGCTCGCTGCGCTGCTCGCTGCGCTGCTCGGTGCGGCCGAGGGAGACCGCGCTCATGATCACGCCGTCGGTGAGGACCTCGCCGCCGCCGCGGAGCAGCTCCAGCTCGGTGTCGCGGCGGCCGCCGGTGGTCTCGACGAGCACCGTCGTACCGCGGTCCCGGGCGGCGGCGACGACGGCCTCGGCGAGATCGGCGAAGTACCGCTCGCGGAACGTCGGCACGGCCAGTGTCACGGTGCCGGTGCGGCCGGTACGCAGCCGGCGGGCGGCCGTGTTTGGCCGGTAGCCGAGGGCGTCGAGGCTGGCCTGGACGCGAGCGCGGGTCGCGGGGGAGACGTGAACGTAGTTGTTCACCACGTTCGAGACGGTGCGTTGCGACACGCCCGCGTGCCGGGCCACGTCGGACATGCTGACCGCCATGGCGTCAGGCTATCAACCACGGCGGGCGTGACCTGAGTTGTAACTTCGGTTTACAGTAGGGGCATGAGCCTTCAGGAGCGGACCAGGCGGGACGCGATCGGGGTCGGCGTCGCGCTGCTGAACAAGCTGGCGCGGTCCCGGGCGATCGACCGGTTCGGGTTGCGGAAACCGGCCGAGCGGGCCGTGTTCGAGGCGACCAAGACCGGTTTCCGGACGGCGGGAGCGCTGTCGCGGCGGTTCGCGGCGGCCTCGAAGCCGGCTGCGCCGTCCCGCCTGCCCGCGGCGCGCGGCACCGGCCGGTTCGACCTGACGCCGACCGAGGACCAGCAGATGATGGTCGACGTCGTCCGCGAGTTCGCCGCCGACGTACTGCGACCCGCTGCCGCCGCCGCGGACACCGCCTGCGTGACCGACCCGCCGGTCCTGGAGTCGTCCGCCGAGCTCGGGCTGAGCCTGATAGAGGTGCCGGAAGACCTCGGCGGCATCGTCACCGAGCGGTCCGCGATGACCGGCGTCCTGGTCGCCGAGGCGCTGGCCCACGGCGACATGGGTCAGGCCGTCGCGTGCCTGGCGCCGTCCGCGGTGAGCACGGCGATCTCGTTGTGGGGCGACGAGACCCAGCAGGCGACGTACCTGTCGGCCTTCACCGGCTCCTCGGTGCCCGCCGCCGCGCTGGCATTGCTGGAACCGCGAGCGCTGTTCGATCCGTTCGAGCTGAAGACGCGGTTCACGGGCGGGCTGCTGAACGGCGTGAAGTCGTTGGTCCCGCGGGCTGCCGAGGCGGAGCTGTTCGTAATCGGCGCGCAGACCGAGGCCGGTCCGCGGTTGTTCGTCGTCGAGCCGGATCATCCCGGTGTGACGATCGAGGCCGAGCCGTCGATGGGTCTGCGCGCCGCTTCGCTGTCGCGGGTGATCCTGGCCGACGTACCGGCGGTTCCGCTGGGCACGGTCGAGGACTATGCCGAGTGCGTGCGGTTGTCGCGGCTCGGGTGGTGCGCGCTGGCGTTGGGTACGGCGCGGGCGGTGCTCGACTACGTCACGCCGTACGTGAACTCCCGGGAGGCGTTCGGTGAGCCGATCAGTCATCGGCAGTCGGTGGCGTTCATGGTGGCGAACATCGGGATCGAGCTCGAGGGCATGAAGCTGGTGACGTACCGGGCCGCCTCGCGTGCCTCCCAGGGGCTGCCGTTCGCGCGCGAGGTGGCGCTGGCGCGGCGGTTGTGCGCCGAGCAGGGCATGCGGATCGGGACCGACGGCGTTCAGCTGCTCGGCGGGCACGGGTTCGTGAAGGAGCATCCGGTCGAGCGGTGGTACCGCGACCTCCGGGCGATCGGCGTGATTGAAGGTGCGGTGCTGGTCTGATGATCAACCTCGAGACCCCGCGGAAGTTCCGGGCCGTCGTCAACCAGGCGCATCAGGTCGCGGCCGAGATGCTGCGGCCGAACTCGCGCCGCTACGACCTGGCCGAGCACGACTACCCGGTCGAGCTGGACATGCTGGCCGCGATGGTCGACGGACTGGGTGCCTCGGGCAACGGTTCCGGCGCGGGCGCGTCCGGCGTACGACGGACCGCCGCCGCGGAGGACGGCGTCGTCAACGGGTCGAACCTGTCGTCGGTGCTGTCGATCATGGAGATGTGCTGGGGTGACGTCGGGCTGCTGCTGTCGATGCCGCGGCAAGGGCTCGGCAACTCGGCGATCGCGTCGGTGGCGTCCGACGAGCAACTGAAACGCTTCGAGGGTGTGTGGGCCGCGATGGCGATCACCGAGCCGGACTGCGGCTCGGACTCCGCGAACATCCGGACCACCGCGCGGCCGGACGGCGACGACTACATCCTCGACGGCGAGAAGATCTTCGTCACCGCGGGCGGCCGCTGCGACGCGGTCGTCGTCTGGGCGACACTCGACAAGTCACTCGGCCGGGCCGCGATCAAGTCCTTCGTGGTCATGAAAGACACGCCCGGCATGACGGTCGAGCGCCTCGAACACAAACTCGGCATCCGGGCCTCCGACACCGCCACGATCCGCTTCGACAACTGCCGCGTCCCGGCCGCGAACCTGCTCGGCTCGGCGGACATCGACAAGGGTTTCGCCGGCGTCATGCAGACCTTCGACAACACCCGCCCCCTGGTCGCCGCGATGGCCGTCGGCTGCGCCCGCGCCTCCCTCGAACTCACCCGGGAGCTGCTGTCCGAGGCCGGCGTACAGATCGACTACGACCGCCCCACCCACCACCAGCCCGCCGCGGCCGCGACCTACCTGGCCATGGAAGCAGACTGGGAAGCCGCCTACCTCCTCACCCTCCAGGCCGCATGGATGGCCGACAACGCCCAGCCCAACTCCCTCCAAGCCTCCATGGCCAAAGCCAAGGCCGGCCGCGCCGCCAACGACATCACGCTCCGCTGTGTAGAACTCACCAGCACCCTCGGCTACTCCGAACACCACCTCCTCGAAAAGTGGTCCCGAGACAGCAAAATCCTCGACATCTTCGAAGGAACCCAGCAAATCCAACAGCTCATCGTTGCGCGACGCCTGCTTGGGAAGACGTCAGCTGAGCTGAAATGACCTTGTTTTCAATGGATTCCGCTGTCTCTCGCGCTCGGTTCAGAGGAGTCCCGGACCTGGGTCGGGATCCTCAGGAACCGGGCTTGGTTGTTGTTCTGAAACGCTCGATGTGACTCTTGACCGCCCTGGCCAGCACAGGCGACATCGGAACGAAGCGCTCCTTGTCTAGTATCACTCTGGCGGATGGGGTGAACATCAAGGAGCTGTCCGAGTACCTGGGGCACTACGATCCAGGGTTCACGTTGCAGATGGATACCCCTATGCTGCCGTCGTCCTACGACCGGGCGCGGCAGGCTGTCGATCGGCGGCTGGCGCGACTTGCGCGGCGGCTGACGGAGCAGTCACGGAGCAGGACGGAAATCAACCGGGTGCCCTGTTCAGCGCGGTCGGGCGGATGCGAGGGCCCGGACTTGCGATCGGGCAGGCACGTCACGAGACAGGCGGGAGGTCCCGGAGCGCGGGGGCAGCCTGGACGAGAGCGGCGTGGGTCAGCGCCTGCGGATAGTTGCCGAGATGCTCGCCGGTCTTGGGGTCCATCTCCTCGGCGTACACGACCAATCAGTCTTTGTGGTCCTTGAGCTTCGGAGGAGTCGCAGATCGCATACTTGCCGAACCAGACACGCACGCGGTGCCTGGGCGCCGTGGGGCTGATGGTCAGGTGAGGATGTGGTTCAAGAAGCCGGTCAGCTGGGTGGAGAACGGGGAGCGGCGGCTCGGGTCTGTGGTGTCGTTGACGGTGTCCCAGCCGTGCCCGGCGGCGGCTGGGAGCGCGACGAACTGGACCACTCCGGGACGGGCCTGCTGTAGCAGCGCGCGGACCTGGGCCAGTGGGCTGCTGCGGTCGTCGGGCGCATCGGCGACGAGCAGCGGTACGCCGACGCGGCCGATCGCCTTCTGTGCCGTGAGCCCGTCGCCGAGTGGGAACTCGAACAGCGCGGGCGACAGCGCGACACAACCGTCGACTTTCACCGCGGCGCATGCCCCGATCGCGACCGAGCCGCCGAGCGAGGCGCCGACGACCGCGACCTTGCGCGCACCTTGTCGACGCAGCTCGGCGACCGCGGTCTGCACGTCAGCCACATGCCGGCTGCCCTTGTCGCCGCCCGGGCAGGTCGACTTGCCGTCGCACCGCCGGTCGAAGAGGAGCACGTGGAAGCCCTGTTGGGCGAGGATTCCGCCGTACTCGAACCAGCCGCAGATACCGTTGTCCGTCTGATGCAGCATCACCACACCGCGTGGGCCTGAACCCAGTGACACTGAGTTGAGACGGACCCCGTCGGTGGCTGCGAGCATGGACTCGCGGACCGTGACCCCTGCCGGGGCGGCTTGACCGCAGTCCGCCTCCGTCGTGGTGCTGGGCGTCGGCGTGGGTGTCGGCGTCTGCGTGGGTGTCGCTGAGACAGACGCGTACGGCACATCGGTTGGCGCCGTCGATCCGGCGCCGGACGTGTTCGAGCAGGCCGCGAGCAGCGTCGCGATCACCATGATTGGAGTCAGCAGCTTCACGGACGCCACGATGCCGTGATCGAGGTCCACCTGGCGAGTGTCTCCACCCCTCACGCGACGTCCGCTTGACAACGGTGGCTAGGTGGAACCAGCGGACCGCGGCCCCAAAGGGTGTGGTTCTCATGGATCTCCAGTTCGGCAAGGACCCGGCGCGAGACCGAGGTCCTCGCGCTGGTCGCCCAAGGACTGTCCAACCAGGCGATCGCCAGCCGGTTGCACCTCACCGAAGGCACGGTGAAGTCCCACCTGGCCCGCGTCTACACCAAACTCGGCGTCGACTCCCGCACCGCCGCCGTAGCCACCGCCACTACCCTCGGCCTCATCCGCCGCTAGCGATCGTTGCGATCGATCGATCACGGAAAGCCGTGTGGATGTGAAGTATCTTGGGTTCCGATGTGCCAGAGCGAGATCAGTTGGAGATTGGGGACGTGATGCCGGGCCGGTCCGAGCGGTTGTCATCCGCGACGCAGCACGAGGGTGCGGAGGGCGGATACCGTCCCGGGTACGAGATCGCGGCCGAGCGGATTCTCGAGTACGTCGTCCGGGAACGCCTCGCGCCGGGCGACCGGTTGCCGACCGAGAAGGATCTCGCGGCGGCAATCGGGATGTCCCGGACCATCGTCCGGGAGGCGGTCAAGATCCTGTCCGCGCTAGGCCGGCTCTCGGTGCAGATGGGCCGCGGCATCTATGTGGCCGAGCCGGAGGCGGCCTTGTGGCGGGAGTCCTTGTCGCACTTCCTGCCGACCGATCTCGGTCAGGTCGAGGAGATCTTCGAGTTCCGTCGCTTCGTGGAGACGAAGACGACCGAGCTGGCCGCGCAGCGGGCCACTCCGGCCCAGGTGCGGGCGCTGCGTGAGGCGGCACAGCTCACGGTGGCGGCTGCGGACGATGGCGACCTCGAGGCGTTCAACCGGGCCGACGAAGCGTTCCACGGCGCGATCGGAGACGCGTCGTCCAACATGTTCCTGTCGGCGAGTGTCGACTCCGTTCAGCGGCTCCAGCGACAGATCAGCGTGATCGGCCTGGCGGGCGTGGCCGGAGGCTCGACGGTCGTGGCCGCAGGGCAGCATTCTGCGATCGCTGACGCGATCGGGTCGGGTGACGAGCAGTTGGCGGTGGCGCTGATGGTCGAGCACATCGACACGACGCTCGAGCAGTTCAAGCAGGAGATCCACAGCCGGCTCTTCCCCGCGGGCGGCACCGCCTGACCGGCTGCCAGGCGATGCCCGTCCGCTGCCGCTGAGCTACCTGCCGTTGACCGCGACCTCGAGCAGGTCGATCGCCGGTCCGTTCGATCCGCCGTCGAAGGTCAACCTGACGTACTGGCCCTGCGCGTTCAACGGGTACTGGTTGTAGACGCCGAAGTACGCCTGCCCGGTCGGCCCGTTGATCGTGCTGACGTCGGTCCAGCTCACTGCGTCGACGCTGGTCTGGACCTTGATCGTCTTGGGAGTGTTCAGGTACCGCTGGTCCAGCGTGTTGAAGGTCAGCTGGAGGTTCGACAGCGCTGCGTTCGCCGGCAGCTTGAACTGGATCCAGGTCGGCGTACCGGCCGCGACGGACCATTTCGCGCTGTCGTAGTGCGTGGCGTCGATCGTCCTTCCGTCGGTCAGGTTCGCAGTCGCCTCCTGCGCGTTGCCGGCGGTGACCTCCGCGGACGTCGCGAGGTTGCGATAGGGCTGCAGGTCCAGGAACACCCGGTTGCTCGTGACGGTCCTGCCGTTCACGGTGACGTCCGCCCAGACGACTCCTCTGGTGAGCCGGTCGACCCGCGGTGTGCCGATCTTGTTCTTGGCGAACGTGAAGGTGCTGACCTCCTTGATCGCGACCGGCGTGTAGCTGTCGCCGCCGGCCAGGTCCACGATCCCGCCGTGCCAGGTGATCCGCGCGGCACCGAGCCCGATCGGGCCGCCCTTCGCCGAGCGGCCCTCGAGTTGGTAGCGGAGCCCGTCGTTCAGGCCGAACTCGCCGTACGCCTCCTTCCCGTCGATCCGCAGGAACGCGCCGAGCAGGTCGTCGCCGACGGAGACGACGCCACCCGTGACCCGGACCTTCAAGGTGTCCGACCTGGTGACACCCTCATGGGTGCCGGTCACCGTGATCGTCGTCGAGCCGTTGGAGACAGGAGTCACGATTCCGGCCGACGTGACCGCGGCGACGGCCGGATCGGCGCTGCGGTAGCGGATTCCCGAAAGGCTCGCCTTCAGGGCCGGGAACGTCATGTATCCCTCGGACCTGATCCGTAGCACGCCCGGCGCAAGTTGCTGTCCGGACGCGACGACGTTGGTCAGCGTGTACTTGCGTGCCGTGTTGTCGGTGACGATCTTGATGATCGTGTCGATCGGATCCTCGTCGACGTCGGCGAGGTCGATCGTCAGGCTGTCGCCGGTCTGGCTGAACGAGGTGACCGGGCGGTTCTGGTTCAGCCAGGTCACCGAGGTGACCCGGTCCTTGACGGGGCTGATGGTGAGGGAGCGTCCGGCGATGGCGTCGAAGCCCCTCTTGCCGTCCGGTCCCTTGACGACATGCAGGTAGATGTTGTTGTCGCGGGCGGTCGCGTAACCCCATTGCGGACCGGTGGTGCTGTTCGGGAAGGCGAACTTCTCGTAGTTCCCGCGCCCGTCGTCCTGGTAGCCGTAGCCGGCCAGGAAGTACGGCGTCGTACCGGTGGTCGCCTCGTGCCGCTCGGGCAGTCCGGTTGGCGCGAACCAGTCGGCCAGGTGTTCGCGGACGTCGATGAACTCCTGCACGCCCTTCGGGTACCTGGTGGCGATCTCGGTGGGGGAGTGCCAGTTGGGGCCGCGACTGTCGATCACCGACTGGTCGTTGTTGTCGACGTACCCGCGGCCCGCGTTCATGATCATCTCTTTGGTGACCTGGCGGAAGTCGTCGCGCTGGCCGTAGTACGGCGACACCTGGTTCTTGGTGCGAATCATCTTCCACGGCTCCATCGGCGTCCGCTTGACCAGGTGGTTCGCGCCGGCGTTGGAGTAGATACCGGACGCCTCGCCGGTCCTCAGGTCCGGGTCGCCGTACTCCTCACCCCACGCGTTCGAGTCGATGACGATCTCGTCGCTGTGGTCGCGGACGGCGCTGTACATCACGTCGTAGTTCGCGTTGGGCATCGCCTGCGGACCGTCGAAGTACAGGTACGCCGGGTCGTAGCGCCCGATCAGGTCCTCGACGTTCTGCACGAACACGTCGGTCGAGTAGTGCTGCAGCCCGCCGCCCTCGGTGGCGTAGTACAGCCCGAACTTCATGCCGTACCGCTTCACTGCCTGCTCGTACTGCTTCAGGCCGTCGACCACCTGGCCGGTGCTGTCCTTGGGGAGGTAGAGCTGCCGGATGTGCTTCGGGTCGGCGAACTTGGACGGCCAGAAGTAGTTCTGCTGCAGGGCCTCGATCGACACCAGCGAGTGGCCCTGACGCTTCGCCCGGGCCGCCCAGAGGTCGACCGAGTAGTTCGGATCGACGAAGTAGTCGTACGTCGGGGTGGCGTGGGTCAGCGCACCGACCCGGCCTTCCTCGAACCACTTGTTCGGCCGTTCCTTCACGGTTGTCGTGAAGGTCTTCGTCGCGCTGCTTCCCGCGCTGTCGGTGACCTGGACGGTGAAGTGGTAGTCGCCGGTCGCGGCGGCTCCGCTGATGATGCCCTTCGTGCTGTTGAGGTCGGGCTTCCCGTTCGTGAGCCCGTCCGCGATCGTGCCGTCGGGGTTGAGTTCCAGTCCGTCCGGCAAGCGGCCGTCGACGATCTTCCAGGTGTAGCCGGGCTGACCTCCGCCGGCCATGAACTGGAACGCCGACGCGGCCACGCCGTGGTTCGCCGTTCGGGTCGACTTGTTCCAGACGTACGGCCATTCCTTGTAGCCGGTGGGCATGGTGTTCCGCGGCAGCGGAGTGCGGACCGGGTCTGCGGTCGACAGTCCCTGCGAGACGATCTTCAACGACTCGGACGGTCCGGCCACCGAGTTCGCCAGCCCGCTCACGGCGTTGCCGCTCTGATCCGCGACCCTGCCGTAGAACCCCAGGTAGGCGACGTTCTGGTCCTTCGCGATCGGTACGCCGTTCGCGTTCAGGTCCTCGGTGTAGGTGTGCTTGATCTGGATCATCAGCTTGTTCCAGCCCTGCTTCAGGTGCACGGCCTGTTTCGTCAGGTCCTTCTGCACCTCGACCGGTGTGCTCGGCGCCGTCAGGCAGCGGTCGTTCACGTAGATGCGGTACGAGCCGCTGGCGCCGACGTCGAAGAAGGCGTCCTTCGCCTCCGGGCTGTAGACGTAGGTGCTCGCGTAGACGTACTTGTTCCGCGTGTCGACGCCCTTCTTGACCGAGTAGTACCCGTACAGGTCCTGGTAGTCGTCGTAGTTGCGGTTGTAGATGCGGTCGTCGAAGTACTCCCAGGCGTGGTTCTCACCGCCGAACCCGAACGGGGCGCCCAGCTCGGGCGTGATCGGGTTCTTCCCGTCGACGGGCCCCGGGCGGTCGTACACCTCGACCTCCGACAGACCGGTGATCGACGGGTACGGCGTACGTCCCTTGTCGATCTCGATCTTCATCCCGACGACGTTCGACAGCCCAGGATCCGCCGAGTACACCGTCGGCGCGGACGGACTGGAGGATGTGCTGTTCACCTGGCCCGATTCGACGGAGCTGCCGTCGGCGAGCGTGAAGGTCAGGTGGTACCAGTTGTTGACATGGCGCCCGTCGCCCCACTGGGCGATGCGTACCTCGTTCAACGAGATCGGGGTGTTCCAGCTGAAGTTCACCCACGGACTCGAGTCGTTCTCCGTGACCCACTGCTTGCTGGTGCTCCCGTCCACCAGGTTGGCCACGGGATTCGTCGCGAGCGTCGATGACGACGCCGTGATGCCGGACGCCCGCGGGGCCTGGTTCACGACCTCTCCGACCTCACATTCGTAGGTCTTGTCGGCCACGGGCGAGCCGAACGGTCCCGACACCAGCCAGGAGTTGATGAACGGGGCACTTCCCGGGACCTGCTGCGCGGACGCCGTCGTCCCTGGCGGTCCGAGGAGGAATGCGGTGGCGAGGACCGCCGCGACGGCCAGTAGTGCCGTGGATCTTCTGCGCCTCACTGTCGAGCTCCTTGGGTTGGGCGAGTCTCAGTTGACGTTATGAATCTGATTCTTCGGCGTCCGGCGAAGGGTGGGTCCTGCTACCGAGTTGGCTGTCGACCCCACGTCTGAGGGCATCCAGGTGCGACGAGTATGGCGAGGCTCCTCTCTTGCGTCAACACTATGGATCTGCTCTAATGACCGAACTGCAGCCAAATAGATCTGAACTATTTTGCTCCAGCGGGTACCGCTCTCCCGATCTGAAGGACGACATGCGAATCACTGATGTGACCTTGGACCTGGTGGACCTGCCGGCGCAGCCGCCCTTTCGGTGGCGTGCCGGGCTGCCCGGCTCGGAGGGGCCGGCGGTGGGCGGCATCCTGCGTATCCACACCGACGAGGGGCTGACCGGTGAGGCCAGGACGCGGCGCGGACGCATCGTGGCCGACCTGGTGGACCGTCGCATCCGACCCGACCTGATCGGTGCCGATCCGCTGTGGCGAGAGCTGTTGTGGCATCGGTTGTGGGAGCTGGACCGGATCGAGGAGCTGCCGATCTACGCTCTCGGCCTGGTCGACGTGGCGTTGTGGGATCTGGCGGGGAAGGCCGCGGGTTTGCCGGTTCATCAGCTGCTGGGGACGTTCCGGGACGCGATTCCCGCCTACGCGAGCACGGTGACGTTCTCGTCGGTGGACGAGTACCTCGACGTCGCCGACCAGTGCCTGGAGGCGGGCTACAAGGCGATCAAGCTGCATGCCTGGGGCGATGCGCGTGCGGACGCGGAGTTGTGCCAGAAGCTGCGGGCGCACGTGGGCGACGACGTACCGCTGATGTTCGACGGTTCCGCGGGCTTCGATCTCACCGACGCCGTGTACGTCGGGAGGGCGCTGTCGGAGGTCGGCTACACCTGGTACGAGGAGCCGATGCGCGAGTTTGGTGTGACGGCGTACCGCCGGCTCGCCGAGCGTGTCGACGTACCGCTGCTGGTCGCCGAGACCTCCGACGGCGCGCACATGAACGTTGCGGACTTCATCACCGCCGGTACGGCGGGCTACGTGCGGACCAGCGCGCAGTACAAGGGCGGCATCACCGGCGCGATGCGGATCGCGCATCTCGCGGACAGCTTCCAGCTCCGCGCCGAGGTGCATGGCTCCGACATCGTCAACGCGCACCTGTGCATGGCGATCCCCAACACCTCGTACTACGAGTCCCTCGTCTATTCCAACCCGGTCGCACGGGAACCGGCCGTCGGCCCGGACGGCCTCGTCCGTGCGCCCACCACACCCGGCATCGGATACGAGTGACGAACCCCGGCGACGCCGCTGCCTCAGCATCCGCGCGCCGAACCCTACGAAGGAGACAAGATGCGTACACGACTGCGTACCAAGCAGTCCGTGCTGGTGGCCACTGTTGCCGCGTGGGCTCTGGCCCTCGCGGGGTGCACGGCCAGCGGTGCGGAGCCCTCCGGTTCCGGCGACAAGGTCACACTGACCTTCCTCGTTTCCGAAACGCCGAACCTCACGCCGAAATACTGGGACGACGCGATCGCTCGTGCATCCGAGAAGGTGCCGGGCGTCACGATCAAGAAGGTCGTCGGCGAGAACACCCCGGCCTACGCGCAGCAGCTGTTTGCGTCAGGTCAGGCGCCTGACATCTTCGCAACAGGGATCGCGAACGGCCTTGCGCAGAAGGGCATGCTCGCCGAGTACACCCGCGACGAGATGGAAAAGGCCGGAATCACCGACTTCACGTCGGGCACGATCAACGGCAAGTTCTACGGCATCGCAGGTGGTGCGCAGGCGATTCCGGTCGTGTACTACAACAAGGAACTCTTCGCGAAGGCGGGCATCAGCGACGCGCCGAAAACCTACTCGGAGCTGCTCGCTGACTGCGCGAAGTTGAAGGCGGCCGGCATCGCCCCGTTCGAAATCGGTGGCGGCGGCAAAGACACTTGGGCGACCGTCTTCGCGCTGGCGTCTGCGGTTGCCGCTGACGTCCTCACCGTTGACCCGGACTGGTTCCTCAAACGAACGAAGGGCGAGGTGAAGTTCACCGACCCCGCGTTCGTCGCCGCGGCGAAGAAGGTGCAGGACCTGACCCAGAACGGGTATGGCGACAAAGACGCGATGACGCGCTCCTACGCTGACCTCGAACAGGCGTTCCTCGGGGGCAAGGCGGCGATGTACCCGATGGGCTCGTGGTTTTCCGCCGCCGCTGACAAGGCAAAGCGGACCGACATCGGTGTCTTCGGCTGGCCGAGCGATGCCGGCAAGGCGGCCTTCCCGACAGTCAGCGGCTCGGGAATGAACGTGAATGCGAAGTCGAAGAACGTGGAGCTCGCCAAGAAATGGTCGTTGGCATTCGCTACCGACAAGCAAAACCTGGACCTGGGAGTCATCACCGATGGGAATATCGTGACGGTCAAGGACTACAAGTTCCCAGGCAACGTCGGCGCGGTCTACAAGGAAACGGTGAGTGCCTACGACGCCGCTGTCGCAGCCAATGCGACGGTTCCCGCCTGGGCCAATATCACCGGTGACGGCGCATTGCCGCCGGGATTCTCTGACCTGATGACCGCGGCGAATGTCGATCTGCTGACAGGCAAGAAGACTCCTGAACAGTTCGCACAGTACCTCGACCAGCAATACGCTGCGGCGCAAAAGTAGCCGCATGCACAAGCAGAAGAGGCGGCGCTTTCCGCCGCGCAATCCCCTTCATTTCCTCTTGTTTGCGCTCCCCGGCGCCGTGCTCTACACGGTGTTCGTCCTCTGGCCACTGCTGGTCGCGCTCTGGTCGAGTTTCACCAACGAGGATGCGTACCGAACCACCACGTCGTTCGTGTGGTTCGACAACTATGGTCGGCTGTTCACCGATCCGGCCTACTTGCACACGCTCCGGAACACGGTGATCCTTGCCCTCATCTGCATCGTTGTGCCGAACGCGCTCGGCCTTGGGATCGCCGTTCTGCTCGACCGCGTCGGCTGGGTGTTCAACGTGCTGCGTGCGGTGTTCTTCATTCCGGTCATCTTGTCGTCGGTGGTCGTCGCGGTGATCTGGCAACAGCTGCTGAAAGACGACGGGTTGGTCAACACGTCGCTGCGCTCGTTCGGGGTCACCAACCCACCCGGATGGCTCTCTGATCCGTCGCTTGCGCTCTACAGCGTTGGGTGGATTGCCGCATGGCAGGCGGTGGGTACCTGCGTCGTCCTGTACCTTGCCGGGCTGCAGAGCATTCCGAAGGAACTACTCGAGGCCGCATCGATCGACGGTGCCGGGCCCCTCAGGCGCTTCCGCACCATCACCTGGCCACTGCTTGCCCCATCCGTCACGATCATGACTGTCTTGTCGATGATCGGCGGATTCAAGATTTACGACCAGGTCAAAGTCATGACGAACGGCGGGCCGGGCGTCGGCACGACCTCGACGCTCGCGTTCGACGTCGTACGAACCGGTATCGACGCCGGTTCGGTGGGCTACGGTGCCGCGAAGGCCGCTGTCATGTTCTTCATCATCGCTGCGATCTCGTTGCTCTCCATTCGGATCATGCGCAGCAGGGAGGTGGACCTGTGACCGCGGACGCCGGCATCAGTAGCCGGACGGGCGGTGGCAAAAGCGCCGTCAGTACCGGCCGCACCCGCCGCGGGCGTCGGCAGATCAACAGCCGGATCAACAACCAGATCGACGCCGGTCGCGCGGGGCCGACGCGCTCGCTGATCGCGCTGATCTTGACCGGTCTCTTCATCTACCCGATCTACCTCGTGGTCCTGAATGCGTTCAAGACGCAGGAGAACATCTACAGGTACCCGGGCTTACCAACCATGCCATTGACCTGGCAAAACTTCGTCGATGTCCTCGCCCGCCCCGACAGACTGTTCTGGACCGGCCTGATCAACAGTGTTCAAATCACCGTCGTCGGCACCCTGCTGTCGACCATGATCGCTGCGATGATGGCGCATTACATGGTGCGGTCAACCGGATGGTTCGCCAAGATGCTGTGGGTCATCATTCCACTCGGCCTCATGATTCCGCCCGCCACGACGTTGCTCCCGTTGCTTCGCATGATGCGAGATTTTGGGTTGATCGGCTCGGTGTTCGGACTGATCGTGCTGTACGTGGCCGGTAGCCTGCCGTTCGGTGTGCTGGTGTTCACCGGCTTCATGCGAACCATCCCGAAAGAGCTCGAAGAGGCCGCGGCGATGGATGGGGCCGGACCGATCCGTACGTTCTGGTCGATCGTGTTCCCGCTGTTGCGGCCGGCGGGCGCGAGCGTCATCATCTTCGTTGCAGTCGGTCTGTGGAACGACTTCATCACTCCGTTGATCATTCTTGGCCCGGCCAACGGAAGCACCATCACGGTCGGCATGTACCGCCAAATCAGCGAACACGTCTCGAACTACGGCGCGGTGTTTGCCTACATGGTGCTCGCCACGATTCCGATTCTCATCCTGTTCGTCTTCCTGCAGAAATACTTTGTGAAGGGACTGCTCAGTGGCGCAGCAAAAGGATAACGGTGTCCGCACCACGGCGCGAGGTATCCGTCGTGCCGTGGCCTCCATCGCCAACGGGTGACCCCGCTCACGGATCCTTCAGGAGCAGCGCATGACCACGACAGTTCATGTCGTCTTCAAGACCCACCTCGATCTCGGGTTCACCGACACCGCCGCGGCCGTCACCGAGCGCTACGTGCACAGCTACTTGCCGCGGGCGATTCAGCTGGCGGCCGAGCTCCGGCGCCGCAACGGTCCCGCGCGCTTCGTCTGGACCACCGGGTCCTGGCTTGTTCACGAGGCGCTGCGACTCGGCAGCCCACAGGAGCGGCAGGCCCTGGAAGCGGCGATCGAGCTGGGCGATGTCGCCTGGCACGGGCTGCCGCTCACCACACACACCGAACTGATGGACGCCGGCTTGCTCGAGCACGCCATCGGGATCGGGCGTCGGCTGGACGACCGGTTCGGCCGTCACACGATCGCCGCGAAGCTCACCGACGTTCCGGGGCACACCATCGGACTTGTTCCGTACCTGGAACGGGCCGGTCTGCAGTTTCTGCACATCGGCGTCAACGCTGCCTCCGCCGTTCCCGAAGTCCCTGAGTTCTTCGTCTGGCGGGCACCGGACGGCAGCGAGGTCGTGGTCAACTACGCGCAGGACTACGGCACGAGCGGACTCGCCGTCGCCGTCGCTCCTGGCGGCACCGACGCGCTGCATCTTGCCCATACCGGAGACAACCTCGGTCCGCCGCCGCTGGCCGAGATCGAAGAGCTGTTCCAGGGGCTGCAGGCGAATTACCCAGGCGCCCGGATCGTGGCCTCGACCCTCGACCAGTTCGCCCAGGCCGTCCTCGCAGCGCGGGCAGAACTACCGGTGGTGACCGATGAAATCGGTGACTCATGGATCCACGGAGCCGCGAGTGATCCGATCCAGACGGCGCGGCTACGGGCATTGCTGCGGCTCCGGAGCCGGTGGGTCGGGTCCGGCGAACTGGTACCCGGCAGGCCGGAGTGTGACGACTTCAGCGACGGCCTGCTGCTGATTCCCGAGCACACGTGGGGCAAGGATCTGAAGACCTACCTGCCTGACTACGGCCATTATGACAAGGCAGCCTTCCAACGTGCGCGGACGGCCGACGTTGTCGACGTGGCTGCGAATCCGGCCGGCACAAGAGGCTACTCGTGTCCACGCATGGACAGGCCGCGGCCGACCTATGGGGACTTCGAGGAGTCCTGGGCCGAGCAGCGTGCTCATGTATCGCGCGCCTTGGCAGCGCTGCCGGCCGCGCTGCTGGCCGAGGCTGCCGCGGCGATCGCGGGCAGCTCACCAGGAGCGGAGCATGGCCGACCCGACGCCGAGGTGCCGATCGACCCGGGCGTGGAACATGCCGTCGGCAACTATCGCGTGACATTCGGCGGGGACGGTGCCCTGATCGGACTGGTCGACGGGACAGGTACGTCGTGGGCCGGGCCGGACAACCCGCTGGCCGGCTACCGTTACCACACGTACGACGAACGCGATGAGCAGCGCTGGTTGAGCGAATACACCCGGCACCTCGATCGCCACGGCGAGTGGGCCGTCCCCGACTTCAGTAAGCCGGGGCTGGCAATCGCCGAGCGGCTGCCGGGGCGCACCTTCACTCCGCAAGTTGTCGCGGCGGCACGGCGTGACCTGTCAGACGGCTCGGTTGTGACACTACGGCTGGAGCTTGCGGCGGAGGCATGCGAAACGTGGGGCGGCGCTCGCGACATCCGGCTGAGCTATCGATTCCCGGCCTCGTCCGCACCGATCGAGATCACCCTTGACCTGTGCGACCGCGATGCATCCAGGCTGCCGGAGGCCAGTTGGCTGGGCTTCCGCCCGCTGACCGGGCCCGGTGACTGGCGGCTGACCAAGATCGGCACCGAGGTCGACCCACGGGCGGTCGTCCGAAGCGGCAACCGAACTATGCACGGAGTCGACCAGGTCTCGCACCGCGGCGCCGGCCGATTCCTCCTTCAGCCACTGGACTCGCCTGTGGTCGCGGTGGGACGGCCCGCACTGCTCCAGTTCGACAACCGCGTCGCCGAGCCGGACGACGGCATCTACGTCAATCTGCACAACAACGTGTGGGGCACCAACTTCCCGATGTGGTTCGACGACGACACCAGGTTCCGGTTCCTGGTTACGACTGATGCGACGACGGAGGCACCGTGAAGAGCTTACGGAGAATGCGCTACGGCTTGCTCGCGGCTGTGACCGCGCTCGGTCTCGCCGCAGGTAGCGGCGCGCTGTCTCAGCCGCGCGCGGAGGCGGCGCAGACCGGCGGTACCGCGCCGTACCTGAATCAATGGGTGGTGTCCGGTCCGTTCGCCGACGCCGGAGCGATCGGCAAGGAGACCTCCGGCTGGCAGTACTTCGACGACCGGATCTTCAACCGGAACTACGACGACTACAACGACTTGATGGGGTACTTCGACGTCAAGCGGGGGGAGTCGACCGTCGACAAGTGGGTGGCGGCGGCGAGCTACGTGTACAGCCCGGTCGCGCAGACCGTGCAGTGGCAGGTCGGCGGATCGGGGCGTTACCGGCTGTTCGCCAACGAGGTCGAGGCCGGGCGTCAGGACAGCGTCGTCGGCCGGGTCAGCAAGGCGGGCACGAAGTACCCGATCCAGCTGAACCAGGGCTGGAACCAGCTGCTCATCGAGATCCAGCACAAGAACCCCGGCAAGAACAAGAACTTCCTCGGCTTCTACACGAGGATCAGCGACGGCGTCGGCAACACCGTCCCCGGACTCACGTACTCGGTCAGCGGACCGAACGTGAAGGACCACCAGCTCGGGATCGTCACGAAGGGGCTGGACATCGACCGGCAGGCCTTCGCCGCGCGCAACGCGAAGGTCCCGGCGAACGACTACCCGTCGAACACCCTGCCGTACGCGTACGACGAGAACCCCTACGTCGGCATGGTGGCGACGATCGACGGCAACCGGAACACGTCGAGCATCGCCCCGCAGGCGGCGCCGTTCACGTTCCAGGCGGCCGGCGGAAGCCCCGGATACTCCTGGACGATCGCCGCCGGCCAGCTGCCGCCCGGCCTGACACTCGCCGCGGACGGTCATCTCGACGGCAAGGTCGCGGACGGCGCCCACGGCGTACAGCAGAAGGACTACGCGTTCACCCTGAAGGTCACCGACGCCGCCGGGGCCACCGCGACGAAGCCATACACGATCACGGTGAAGCAGAACCCGGTCGACTGGTTCATCGACGGGAAGATGTCGGCGCTGTCGCACACCACCGGCACGATGCCGAACCTGTACGACCCGAACTTCAACTACGACGAGTGGGCCCAGACGGCCAAAGAGATGGGTATGACCATGCTCTCGACCGAGAGCCTGCAGAACACCGTCTACTACTGGCCGTCGCCGAACGCGAACCTGACCCCGGCCAACTCGAACAAGCTCTACAAGTACGGCGCCCTGTTCCAGGCTCCGGACGGTAGCTGGCAGGTCAAGGACCGGGTGCAACAGGCCAAGGAGGCGGCCGAGCGCTACGGGCTGAAGTTCGGGGTCTACGTGTCGTCGTTGTATGAGGGATCCGAGATCCTCGAGAGCGACATCCAGGGCCTGGTCGAACGCTACGACCCCTGGTACGTCTTCGCCGACGGCGGTCCGGAGAGCTACTCGAACATCGACGTGGCGTGGAGCTCCGCGCGCAACTACAACGACCGGGTACTGATCGACGCGAACCCGAACGCGCAGACCGGCGACCAGGACATCACCCTGCACGAGCGCCCGTTCTGGAACGCCGAGCCGTACAACGAGGGCGGCTGGCGAACCGGGATCCTGCCGCAGGGCAGGAAGGTCGCGCACGAGGAGTGGAACGACCCCTACACGACGGCACTCGACGTGTGGACGCAATACGCCAAGGGCAATGAACGGGACGACTGGGGCGAGGCGACCAAGGAACTGATCAACCAGTACGGCCACGGCTACGTGATGAACTACGACTCGTCCATCACGGTGACCCGCGGCATGGACAACCTGAGCAGCAACCTGGACAACACGAACATCTTCTCGATGGTCCCGATCTCCTCGCAGCAGCTGTCGGACATGCGGGCGTCGATCGTGCGGTGGATGGACAACGGGTCCGGCCCCGATCTGCGCGAGTCGCTGTACGGAACCACGCCGTACACCATGGACTACGCGTTGAAGCCCGGCTGGTACACCGATCCGCAGAAGGCGATCGCCCACGGCCAGGGGCCTGACTGGGGTTACGCCATGTCCCGGGACCAGTACGTCTACCTGCACCTGATCAAGAACCAGATCGCGGGAACGGCGAAGACGGGCTTCGCCGGCCAAGCATCGATGAGTCACATCGGTCCCTTCGACCATCCGGTCAACCAGGTCGAGTGGCTGAACAAGGGCACGACACTGCCGTTCAGCACCGAGACGGAGAACGGCAAGTACTACGTCACGATCGACACGTCCGGTGTGACGGCGGATCCGATCGACACCGTCATCAAGATCCGGACCGACAGCCCGGTCCGGAAGTACAAGATGACGGGCGTCAAGCTCTTCAGCAGCCAGACCGCGGCCAACCACCTGCAGCTGCGGGCCGAGAGCTACATGAACAACTACACCAACGTCCTGGCGCCCGCGAAGCTCAAGTACACGAGCAGCAACCAGGGTGTCGCGACGGTGAGCGCGGCAACGGGCCTGGTCACGGCCGTCGCGGACGGCGCCGCGACGATCACCGTGACGGCGACGTACGACGACGGAGTGAATCCGGCGCAGGTCATGACCGACACGTACCCGGTCAAGGTACGAGCTCACAAGGTTGCGGCCGCCCTACCCCTGGTCGGCGTGAACCTGTTGACGAACGGCGCGCTGTTCTGGGGCCAGTTCTCGACCGACAAGGACGTACCGATCGCGTTCAAGGGCTTCAGCCGCAAGGGCGGCGAGACCGACATCCTCGACGCCACGAACGTCAAGTTCCACTACGCGACCGTCGACGGCCGACGGGACAATGCCGCGGGGAAGTTCGTGCTCACGGAGATTCCGGCAGACCAGTCGCCCTTCGTCGTGGAGGGCAACCGGATGCGGTTCACCCGGAAGGTCTCGGCCTCCACGATGTACAGCTACTGGGCCGACGTCACGGTCGGCGGAAAGACCTACACCTCGACCCGGAACTACATCACGCTGATCCCGGACGCCGATGTGGCGCGCGGGATCACGCCGAAGGCGACCAGCGACACCGGCAATGCCCGGCTGCTCTCCGACGGGACGATCAACGACGCGACCGGCGGCAACCTCGCGAAGTGGTCGGCGCCGGCGGGTGCGGACAATCCCAGCATCACCTACGACCTAGGCAGGATGCACGATCTCTCACGGGTCAACCTGTTCTTCAACCACCACATGCCGAACGCCGACAACGTCACCTACTACAACGTGCCGAAGAAGGTGAAGATCGAGTACAGCCAGGACGGTACGCACTGGACCGCCGGTCACGAGACGAACACCGTGTCGGGCGCCGGGCTGCCGACGGCCAGGAACACGCTGGCGGTGCCGGGCAGCGATACGACGCTGTACGGGTGGGAGCAGGACGGGCTGTACTACAACTACCCGGTCGATTCGGCCAAGCCCAGCGTGCACGCCCGGTACGTCAGAGTATCCTTTCCGGGCGGCGGTCAGGGCGGTAGCCCGGTCGACGTACTGGAAGCCCAGATCTTCTCGTTGCGGGACCTGACCGCCCTCGGCAGTCTCGAGTTGCAGCCGAAGACCGGGACGGACAACCGGACGGCGACGATCGATGTCCAGGGCTACTCCTTCCTGGGAGCGCCTCTCGACCTGAGAACCGCCGCCATCACGATCACCAGCGACAACCCGTCGGTGGTTGAGGTCGGCGCCGAGGGGGTTCTGTCGTCCGGCGCGGCGGGAAGGACGCGGATCTCCGTCTCCGCGGAGCTGGCCGGGTATCGCGCCGAGGACCATCTGTACGCCGACGTGGACACGGACGGGCGGATCTCGTTCCCCGCATTCCTGAAGCAGGCCAAGCTTGCGCTGAGCAACAGTTCCGTCAAGGTGAACGAGCCGGCCGTCGGTACGATCGAGGGAACGCTCAACACCGGCGCGAAGGCGAACCTGTCGCACGCGAAGGTCGAGTACGTTCTCAGCGACAGCAGACTGGCTGCGGTACCCGGCAGCAACACGATCGTGCTGAAGGAACCGATCCCCACCGGGTTCCAGGCCACGGCGAAGGCGATCGTGACGCTGGACGGGGTCGCCGTCGAGTCGAACACCGCGACGATCACGGCCCTCGCGGACAACATCGCGAGTACGGCGACGGTCACGGTGTCCTCGGTCCGTGACCGCAACGGCGTACCGGACGGCGACAACCAGGACGACCGCTACCTCGGGACGAAGGCGACGGACGCGAACAAGGCGACGTCGTGGGCGGCCAAGCAGTCCGACCGGAGCCCGTGGATCAAGCTGCAGTTCCCGGCTCCGGTCGAGCTCGACCGGGTCAATCTCGTCGACCGCGGTCACGAGGTCAACCAGATCGTCGAAGGCGTTCTGGAGTGGGAAGGTGGCAGCAAGAAGGTGACCGGTATCCAGTGGGACGGTCAGCCGGACAACGTCGTGAAGCTCGACGCCCCGGTGCGGACCAGCTGGGTGAAGTTCACCATCGACCCCGGCAGCGTCTACGCCAATCCGAGCGGGGCGGAATGCGGACTGGCCGAGTTCGGTGTGTACGAGGTGCCGCCGCCGAAGTCCGTCGTCGACTTCAGGCCGGTCGCCGTCGACACCGGGGTCGGCGAGCTCCCAGCGCTGCCCGGGCAGGTCGACGCCGTCTCCAGTGACGGCACCACCGGCCTGGTCGACGTGACCTGGGACCCGGTCACGGCGGACATGGTGGCCGCCCCGGGCTGGTTCACGGTCCGCGGCACGGTCACCGGAACGACCGCGAAGCCGACAGCCGTTGTCAACGTCGAAGCCCGCTGAGCGCACATCCAGTGCGGGCCGGTGCGGACCCGGGCCCGGGTCGGCGAGTCCGTCGGTGAGTGCCCGGCGCTGCCGGCCGTGAACGGCACCGTCGCAAACTGGCAGTTCTACCTCGACCAGCAGCACAAGTACCACACCAACGCCGAACCTGGCCGCTTAGGTGCCCTGGGGAAGACTCTCTGCGGGTTCGGCCCAGGTGCTGCGGTCGCGACGGCCGGAAAGGACGGCAGCGTCTCGAAGTGGTGGCCACACTTCGACCCAGCGGTGCTTGCCACGTGCAACGATGCGGTTGTTGATGCCGGCGCGTTGCCGACCGGTGGAGGCAGGGCGGACGCGGTCAAAATGGTCTCAGAGCTGGTCACCCAGGCGCGCGACCAGGGCAGGTGGGTGGTGCTGGCCGGCGTCGCCGAGGAGGCACCGGGCGCGAGGCGCTGGTGGCGATGCAGCTGTCACCGGACAACGCCCCGCGCTGGCTGACCAGCAACTCAACCCGGCGGCCCGGCCTGATCCAGCTCACCGACCTGACCGCGACGCTGCTGTCCGACAGCGCGCCGGGCGCCCCGATCGACGGCGCGGAGATCCACTCGACCGGCCCGCTGCAACTCATCGTCGCGCGACGCCTGCTTGGCAAGACCTCAGCTGAACTCAAATAGCCTTGTTTGCAAGGGTTTCTGATACTTCTCGCGCGTAGTTCAGAGCAGGCCGGTCGACCTCGGTCCGCTCGTCCGCGCGCTCGAACACGGTGATGCTCCAGCTCTGTCGTTAAAGGCGATCGCGGTCGCCAATCCGCGGAGTCCTGCTCAGACGATGGTGGCCTGCCTGTCAGCCGTGTCTTCTCTTCGTGTGCTGCCGGGTCCAGCGGTGCAGAGCGATGCCTGCGACGGCGACCCAGCTGGCACTGGTGACGGCGAACGAGGCGCCGACGACCGCCCGGTACGGCTTCGACTGCTCGATGGCGGGCCGCATCGCGGGTGGTGCGAAGGCGAGCGCGTTCGTCCAGCAGCCGATCGCCAGCGGTACGGCGACCGCACGCGGGAGACGTGGCAGAGCGACCCCGGTAGCGGTGACAAGCCCACCCATCATCACCAGGTCGAGATGCAGCTGGCGGATGCGGCGTGGAGCCTGGATGCCCAGTTGACGCGCGAGGTGCGGCTTGTAGGTGGCTGCCGCGTACGGAAATCCGGTCAGCGCCCCGAGGGCGATCTGGAGCAGCCCGGACGCAACCAGCCCGTTGATGCGCCGGTCCTGGGGCCACGCGGTCGAGTCGGTCATGAAGTCTCCTCTTGTGTCGATTACCGGGGCAGGGTATCAAATAACCTATACACAAGTGTCAATGTTAGGGGATCGCGATGAGTCATCCTCAGGTGCAGGTGGAGAGAGTGGATCCGGTGGAGGGCCGGCGGTGGTTGATGCTGGTGTTGCTGGCGTTCGCGCAGTTCATGCTGATCGTGGACATCACGGTGGTTCAGGTCGCGTTGCCGAGCATCGGTGACGATCTCGGGTTGGAGCGGGCCGCGCTGACTTGGGTTGTCACGGCCTACACCCTGGTGTTCGGCGGCCTGATGATCTTCGGTGGCCGGCTGGCCGACCTGCTCGGTGCGCGGCGGACGCTCCTGACCGGGCTGGCGATCTTCACGCTGGCGTCGCTGGTGTCCGGTCTCGCGCAGGACGCGGCCGTCCTGATCACCGGGTGCGCCGGCCAGGGGCTCGGGGCGGCCCTGATGTCGCCTGCCGCGTTGTCGATCCTGACCACGATCTTCCAGGGGCGTGAGCGCAACCGTGCGCTGGGCATCTGGGCCGCGATCGGTGGCGCCGGCGCGACGATCGGCGTACTGCTGAGTGGGCTTCTGACCGCGGGCCCCGGTTGGCAGTGGGTCTTCTTCGTGAACGTGCCGATCGGTGTCGTGATCCTCGTTCTGATCCCGCGCCTGGCTCCCGCGGACCGGTCGCGGGAGCGGCAGAGCCTCGACGTACCGGGGGCGTTGTTGGTCACCGCCGCGACGGCAGCACTGATCTACGGGCTGGTCCACGCCGGCGATGCGGGCTGGGGATCCGCGGGAACCCTGGCTGCCCTCGGGGGAGCGGTCATCGGGTACGGCGTGTTCGTGCTGACCGAGGCGAAGGTCGCCGTACCACTGATGCGCCCGCAGCGGCGCTCACCTGATCAGCCATGTGGGTGGTCGCGCGCTCGCCGTGGTGAGCTTCGCACTCGTCGCGGTTGGTGCCGCGCTCCTGACACAGGTGTCGCCTGGTGACAGCGTCACCACCTCCGTTCTGCCCGGGTTCGTGATCGCCGCACTCGGGGTCGGGCCGGTGTTCGTCACCGCGACCACCACGACCCTGGCGAACGTGCCTGCGGCGGAGTCGGGCGTGGCGTCCGGCGTGGTCAACACGTTCCACGAACTCGGAGGCAGCATCGGCATCGCGGTCGTCTCGACCGTTGCCGCGGCCAGCCTGTCGCCCGCGGGAGCACCTGACGTGGAGGGCTTCTCCGACGCCTACCTGGTCAGCGCCGCCGCCGCGGCCTTTGCTGCGCTGGTCGCTCTGGTGTTGGTTCCGGCCGGCAAGCCGCAGCCCGTGGCCGGGCACGGCCACGGGCATGGCCATTGATTCGTCGTCCGGACACGGCGCTTCGTAGGCTTCGGGAATGGCCGCTGACCAGCGTCGCCGGCGTGCGGACGCCGAGCGCAATGCCGAGACCGTCCTCACCGCGACCCGCGACCTCCTCGCCGCCGGCGCCATGCCGACGATGAGCGAGGTCGCGGCCGCCGCCGGCATCACACGGATGACGTTGTACGCCCACTTCGCGACCCGGGAGTTGCTGCTCGAGGCCGTCGTACTGCGTGCCGTCGCCGAGACCGACGAGGCGCTGACCGCGCTGGACCTCGACGCGCTTGATGTCGACGAGGCGCTGGACCGCCTGATCCGCACCTCGTGGTCGAAGCTCGACAGCCACCGCACGGTGCGCCTCGCAGCGCTCGAACAGCTGGGTCAGGCTGCTCTCCGCGAGCAGCACGACGCGGCGTTCCGCCATGTCGAGAACCTGATCGCTCGCGGTCAAGGCGACGGCGCATTCCGTACCGACCTAGACCGTGACTGGCTGGTTGCCACGTTCTACGCGGTGCTGCATGCGGCGGCCGATGAGGTCGACGCCGGCCGCCTTACCTCTGTGGCCGCTCCATCCGCACTGATCACCACTTTGCGCTCACTGCTGCACGCCGGCTGAAGTACGGTTCAAGAGCGGACCGGGCGGGCGATCGCGTCGGATGCTTCCTTGAGTTTCCGGTCGGCTTCGGAGCCGCCGGCCGCCGCGGCGTCGACGACGCAGTGTGAGAGGTGGTCGTCCAGCAGGCCCAGGGCCACTGACTCCAGCGCCTTCGTCACGGCCGAGATCATAGGGTACCCGTCTACGGTATTTGTACAGCCACGACCCGGAGAGGTTCCGGCGCAAGTTGCTGACCCAGCTGCCGTAGCTGCCGACCCGCGACGCGCGGGGCATCTGGTATCACCGGGTGCCCGACGTACCCGTTGCCTGCAAGGCTTCTGACCTACCGTGAAGTGAACCTCGCTATGGTTGGCCGCGTGAATGCCGGCGGCAGCGTGATGGGATCGGGCCTGATCAAGGCTCTGACCGTTGTCTGTCTTCTTGCCGGGGTGTTCGCGATGCATGGCCTGACCAGTCAGCACGACGCGCTCCTCGCAGCGCGGCACACCACGGCGGGCCGGCCCGGGATCGCGCACCACGCCGAGGCCGCAGGCCATGAGAGGGCTCAGATCGTCAGAATCGCAGCCGCCGGTGACGCTGATGATCATCCGGAGGACTTGTGCCTGGCAGTCATGACGGTGCTGGCGCTGGCGTTGGCCGGCGTAGCAGTCCGCCGCTGGTCGGTCGTCACAGGTAACCGGCGTCTCGCGGCGACCATCGGCGTGCACCCACTGAGTTGGCCGCCTTGGGTTCCGCTGTCCTTGTCGAGGTTGTGTGTGCTGCGGATCTGACTCGTCAGGTGCCCGCGCAATGCCCACTGCCTCGACAAAGGAAGAAGACAATGCGACACCGTAAGTGGACCAGTGGTGCCTCGGCAGTCCTGGTTCTCGTCTCCGCCGTCGGCCTGGCCGGTTGTGGTGACGAGTCCGATTCAGCACCCACCTCGGCGGGCGTCGCCGCTCCGGCGGCCGACCACAACGACGCGGACGTAGCCTTCGCTTCGCACATGATCCTGCACCACCAGCAGGCATTACAGATGTCCGGCATGGCCAAGTGGCAAGCCACGAGCGCCGAGGTCAAGCGACTCGCCACGGCGATCACGGTAGTGCAGGAGCCCGAGATGAAGCAGATGTCCGGCTGGCTCACGGGTTGGGGCAAGCCGGTTCCGTCGCCCTCGCACAGCGACCATTCGGTGGAGGATTCCATCCCCGGCATGATGACCGAGGACGAGATGCACGAACTCGGCAAGACCAAGGGGAGGATGTTCGACCGGGTCTGGATCCAGATGATGATCAGGCACCACCAGGGCGCAGTGACCATGGCGAAGGCCGAGCAGGCCAGCGGCAAGAGTCCGGCCACGATCGCACTCGCGAAGAAGATCGTCACAGCTCAGTCCGCTGAGGTCGCGAGACTGAAGCGATTGCTCGGACAGCTGCCGGTCGCCTAGCGCGAAAGGCCGGCGGCAACGAGCCGCCGGCCCATCCGCCGCAGATCACTCGATGCCGCTAGTTGCCTTGTGCGATAGTAAGTCCCGAGCAGAGCTGGCCGGTCAGTGCTCGATCTTGATGGTGCAGGTGCCGTCGTTCGCGAGGACTGCCGTTGATTTGGTGGGCCTTCCCGGCGCCAAGGTGACCTGTGCACCACAGACCTCTTGCAGCTGACCCAGGCCGGCTTCGCCGGTTGCCGGGCAGGCCCCTTCGCATGGGCGGCTCCACACGATCACCCGATAGTTGCCGCCGGGAATGCTCCGGCTGAAGGCGATGCGGCCGCCGTTGAAGATCTGTTCGACGATCGGCTTCGCGGAAGTGTCCTCGATTCTCAGCGACCACAGGGTGTGGGCCGCTGTACTCCCTTGCTGCCCGACGACCAGGCCGGCGGCCGCGGATGCGCCGGCAACGTGCGACGTCTGCTCGGACGGGGTTGTGAGCGGCGGGGCTGTCTGCGTTGCCGCTGCGATCTGCGTGGCCGACGACGACGGCTGCGGCGATCCGCCGCAGCCGCTCAGAAGAACGACTGCGACGGATGCCAGGACGAGTCGGTTCACTTCGCCCAGGTGATGATCGTGACCGTGTTACCGGTCTTGATCTTGGACACGTTGGACGCCTTGGCGGCGGCCGCGTCGGTGTGGTTGTAGATCAGGGCCAGTTCGTCGTAGTCGTGCTGGTTCGGGTGCTGGTTGGTCGACCAGTCGCGGGTGTAGTCCATGCAGGTGCCGAGGTTGGGGTTGTCGAAGTTCTCGTCCTGGTGGTCCAGACCGTAGGTGTGGCCAACTTCCTGGCACATGACGCCCTGGCGCTCCGCGGCCGGTGCCCCGGACTCGTAGGTGTCGTTGACCTTGACGCTGCCCTGGCTGATATGGGTGCCGCCCGACAGGTTGATCGAGGCGAGACCGGCCCAGCCGTTGTTGCCGTACGCGTAGTTGCAGACGTGGATCTGGCCCGAGATCATCGAGCAGCGCCGGCGGGCAGTGCTCGTTGTGCTTCCGGACAGGATGCCGCTCTCGACGTACGCGCTCTTGTTCCAGTCGGTGCGGGCAGTGCTCAGATTGCCGGTCCAGTCCGAGGTCAGGCTGGAGACCAGCGGCGCGGTGACCTGACCGCTACGGGCCCAGTGGTAACCACCCCAAGAGTGGTTGGCCTGCGCGGGAAGGGCGGCGGTCGCGATCGCGACCAGTGCGGCCGCTGGGATGGCGGCGAGGCGGAGTAATTTCATGGGCGGAATCTCCTCCGGGACATGCCTCGCGTGGGCGGTGCGAGACTGTCCAGGACCGTACGACGTACTACTGCCGCTAGTACAGGGATCGCTGCGAAGGATATCCCTACAACTACTATGCGTGTTCGGAGGAGCTCAGCCGAGGAAGTGTGGGCATGCCACCAGGCCTGCCGCCAGGACCAGGACAGGGACGAGCGGAAGCGCCAGCAGTGAAACGGCTGCGCCGGCGCCACCTACGCGAGTTGCCACCGGCAGTGGGGCCGGCGGAGTGAGCAGGCGTTCGACCCGTGTCAGGACCGAACCGCCCGTTGCGGCGAGACCGACTGCTGGCGAGCCCGCACAGCCCAGCGTGGCTATCGCTGAGGCCAGGTTCGCTCCCGATTCGCGGCGGACAGTCTGGTCGTCGGCGAGCAGTTCGACCAGGTGCGCGGTCGTCTTCGGCAGCGCGCCGAAGAGCGGAACGGGCGGAAAGGCGCGCCGAAGCGCGTCGGCCCAGGCGACCAGGACGTGATGACGGCCCGCGAGATGCGCCCGTTCGTGCGCGAGCACAGCGCGGAGTTCCGCCTCATCGAGGAGCGCCATCGCGCCCTTCGTGAGCACGATCTGCCGAGCCCCCGGAACGCAGTACGCCGCCGGAACGTCGGCCGGGATGATGGTCGCACCGAGTTCGTGGTCGCGGCAGCCGAGCAGACACACCAGCTTCAGATGGCGATCGCGGTCGGCCCGGTGTCGCACCAGTACCCGTCCCACGGTCAGTGCGACGCGACCGATCAGCACGGCAGGAACCACTACAGCCATGGCCGCGGCGAACAGTCCCGGCACGCCGTTGCTACCGCCGATTGCGGTCAGCCAGCCATGCACCAGTCCGTCATCGGCGAAACAGGCGACTGTCGCGAGCGTCGAAGCCAGCAGAACGGATGCGGCGGAGGAGTGCCACAGAGCCAATCCCAGGCGTGGTGACCGATCGAGCCATGGGCCGGCGAGCAACCGCGGAGAAGCGGTCGCGAGTACGGCGGCGTACCCGAACAGGACCAGCGTGATCGTCGTCATCGGCCCGATCCTCGCGATCGCAGGGCCCGCCGAATGGCGTCCGCCTCTGCTGGAGTGGCGTCCTCGACGAACCGCAGCAGTGTGCCGGCCTGGTCGCCGCTGCCGGCGAGGACCTCACGCATCAGCTCAGCGTTGTACTGCTGCCGCGTGGCAACCGGTGCGTAGCGATACGCGCGGCCGTCGCGCTCTCTGGTCAGCCAGCCCTTGCGGTGCAGGTTGTCCATCACGGTCATCACGGTGGTGTAGGCGAGGTTGCGTTCCTTGTTGAGATCATCGAGCACTTCACGCACGATCGCGGAGCGGCCCCAGGACCACAGGCGGTCCATCACCGCGGCCTCAAGCTCGCCGAACCCACGCATAGGGCACCCCTCCAACTCGGACGTACCGAATCACGGTAGTCGACGCCGGAGCCTGCCGGCGGGCGTTGCCCGCAATGCCACTCCATAGCTACTATCCAGAATAGGAGATTTCCTGGCTGGGCGGCCAGCAGCGTGGGGGATGGGGGCAGTATGGGTACGCGGCGCGCCGGCGTGCGAATCGGCCTGTTGGGGCGACTCGGCAGCGGGAACCTCGGCAACGATGCGAGCATGGAGGCTGTCCTGGGCTTCCTCGGGACCGCCGCGCCTGCGGTCGATTGCCTGTGTTCTGGGCCGCAAGAGGTCGCGGCGAGCTACGGGTTACCTGCACAGCGACTGCTGTGGTTGCACGCCCCGGTCGTGTCGAGGTTCCGCTTGCTGCGTGCAGCGCGCACGCTCGTGCTGATCGCCCTCGGCGCCATGATCGATACCTGGCGGATATCGGCCTGGGTACGGCGCCACGACATGGTGATCGTTCCTGGTATGGGTGTGCTGGACTCGACGTTGCCCGAGCGACCGTGGCAGTTGCCCTACGGAATGTCGTCATGTCCGTGGCGGGCAGGATGTTCCGTACCAAGATCTGCTTCGTCAGCGTCGGCGCCTCGGTGGTCGAGCAACGCCTCACTCGGCGTTTGCTGGCGACAGCTGCCCGGCTGGCGACCTACCGGTCGTTCCGGGATCGTGACTCGCTCGCCGCAGCTGTCTCGATGGGAATGGCCAAGGAGAGCGACCGGGTGTACCCGGACCTCGTGTTCGGGCTCGCGAACCCGGGCGTCTCGTCGGAACTGACAGGCGTGGTCGGTGTCGGAGTCATGGCGTACTACGGCGGGCCTGGCGAGCGCGATCGAGCCGACGATATCCACGCCGACTACACCGCGAAGATGACCCGCTTGGTGCTGGATCTGGTCGACAGCGGTCGCTCGGTTCGGCTCGTCGTCGGCGACGCGGATGATGAGCCTGTTGCGCTCGGCATCCTGGCCGCCGTACGGACCAGCTGGCGAGGGCCGGGAAGGCCGCCCGCCGAGTATGACCGGCCGCATTCGATCGATGATGTGATGCGGCAGTTGGCGTTGGTCGACGAGGTTGTCGGTACGCGTTTCCACACGGTGCTGACTGCCCTGAAACTGGCGAAGCCGACCGTTGCCGTGGCCTACGGCAACAAGCACGTGTCCTTGATGGCGGACATGGGTGTCGGCGAATACGTGCAGGACATCAACGACTTGGATGTCGACGTACTCGAGAAGCAGCTCGACGCGCTTATCGCCGACCGCGCCCACATCGTCCGAACTCTGGCAGAGCGAAGCCGCTCGGCGGCGAGGCAGGTCGACGACCAGTTCGCGGCGCTGTCCGCGGTCATCTTCAAGGATGTCGGGTGAGGTAGCGCAGGACGCGGACCAGGAGCGTCGAGGCGATAACGAGGACGAGTAGGTCGGCGACGGTGAGCACGTCGGCCAGCGGGCTGCTTGCGCCGGACAGAGTTTGGGCCAGTGCACCGACGGCCAAGATGTCCAGGATCGTCAGTACGACGAGGCTTCGGTGCGCGCGGTTCACGGCGTCACATCCCGAGGTGCTGTGCCGGCGTGGTGACCGCTTCCAGCACGGTCAGGACGATCATGGCGACGAGGACGAGGACACCCAGGGTGACCGCGACTGGGCGCTGTCGCCAGTATCGCTTGGGGTTGCGGTCGATGAACGGAACGGCGACGAGTAGAGCGAATAGGATGACTCCGCCCCAGAGGATGCCGGACAGGCCGATCCAGTTCTCGAGGGTGAACATCCACCAGTACATCCACGGTGGCCGGGTGACCTCGATGCCCTCGACAGGCGTGGGGCCGACGCCGGGTGGGAACAGGGCCGCGGCGACGCCGAGGCCGCCGAGCAGGACGAGGCCGAGTGCGCCGACCCGGCGCAGGTGGTGGGTGAACGGCTCGGCGGGTTCCCCGGCCTCGCTGGGGTTTCTGGGGTCAGGTGAGATCTTGTGGTACTTCACCAGCAGTGCGTGCAGGACGAGCAGTCCGAGGATGAGGCCGGGGATCACCGACACGTGCGCGACGTACAGCCGAACGAGGATCGAGACGTGGGTGGAGAAGCCGGTGGTGAACCAGAACCCGAGGCCGCCCAGCAGCTTGCTCAGTTCGAGATTGTGACTCAGCGCCTCGAACCCTTCCTGGTCCCACTTGAGGACGGTTCCGGTGAACATCGCGCCGATGGTGAGGGCGAACATCGCGACGCCGATCAGCCAGTTGGCCTCGCGTGGCCGCTTGTACGCGCCGGTGAAGTAGATGCGTAGCAGATGGAGGATCGCCAGCACGTACATCGCCTCGGCGGCCCAGAAGTGCACGCCGCGGATCCAGCGACCGAGGTAGACGTTCTGGACGATGTCGCGGACCGACTCGTTGGCTGAGGCCGGGTTCGGGTCGTAGAACTGCGCGAGCACGATTCCGGTCGCGATCAGGATCAGCAGGGCGAACGCGGTCAGTCCGCCCAGGCTGAAGGCGAGCCGGTTGGCGTGCGCTGGTACCGGGTACTCGATTGCGCGGATGCCGAGCCGTTCGTCGACGGCGTCGAGGCTACGACGTAGTACGCCCGGTCCCGGTGTTGCGGCCTGCCGCCGGGGAACCCATCTGGCGTGAACGTGGTGTGTCATCGGAATCAGTCCTGGGCGCTCGGGCCGGGGTGTGGCAGATCACGGGGGCGTAGACGGGTCGCGATGACAACGCCGCCGGCCAGGACGAGCGCCGACAGTGCGAACATCACCCAGGTGAGGGTGCTCATGCCGTCACGACCAGGGAGTGGGTCGATCGCGGCGACGGTGCCGGTCTCGGCTCCCGTGACCGGGGCCGGTTGGCCGATCGGTACCGGATCGGAGGTGCTGGTGTGGACGCGAGCACCTATCGACCTCTCGAGCAGGGCTCGGGTCTGGTGGAGGTCTCCAGCCTTCCACGCTGCGGCAGCCTTCTCGACCAGCGGGATCTGCACCTGCGACGTATCCGTCGCCTCCGTGGCGTCGGTGATCTTGTCGGTGATCATGTCCCCGTCGTCGGGCATGTTGACGATCAGCGCGATAGCCTGCCGGACCAGGACGTAGGACATGTCGCTGTCGTCGGGACCGTGAGCCCGCGCCACGCCAGGGCCAGCCACTGCTGTCACGAGAGCCAGGATGAGTGCGGCACAGCCGCGACATAGATTCCTCACCGCGAACTCCTAGGGTGAGTAGTACTTCCTCATCGTCAACGTCCGCTTGTGCCTGCGTACAGCTGAAGGGGCTTAAGCCTCGTGTTCCAGGCCCGAAGGTCCCGAGACACCCACGTCGGGGAAGTGCCGTACCCGGAGGTCCTGTCAGGCGGGGCCGATCGGCCCGTCGGCAATCGTTCGTTCGGCTCTATTGCCACCGCGGGTCGCGACGCACGATCCGTCACAGTCTCCTAGGAGGGAGGCGGTGGCGATGGCCGAGAATCCCCGCTTGCACATCCCGGACTACGTGCCGGACGAATGGGTCGACAGGTACGGACCCAGCTCGAAGCCGATGGACGTGAAGGTACGGCGACATCGCCCGCCCTCGGACGCCGTGGCGATGGCGGCAGCGCTCGCCGTACTCGTCGTCGGGACCCTCGTCGGCCTCGTCGTCTCTGCATCCAAGCCTGCTTTTGCTGCTGGAGCTCTGCTCGCCCTGGTGTTGATCGCGGCTGTCGCATCGACAGGAATGACTCATGCCATCCTGCGCGCCGGCAGTCCGGACAATCGCGATCGGCGCTGCCGGCGCTTGCGAACTGCAAGGCTCGGTCATCGTGCCTGACCGGTGCGGGACCTTCGCCTCTCACCAGACACGGGCGGGTGGCGGACGGTCGGCTCAACCCGATCGCTGAATCCGAACCTGGAGGTCATCATGCGTAAGTTGTCGATCACCTTGGGTACGGCGGTGCTCGCTGCCGCAACGACGGTCGTTGGTGCAGCGTCCGCGAACGCTGAATCCACGCCGACCGAGAGCGAGTTCGGTCAGCATGTGGCCGGCTGTGCGCAGACGATGGGCTTCGACGGCGTCCACAACCCCGGCATGCATCAGGGCTTCTCAGGCTGGGACGGCATGCCTTGCTGATGGCCCCCGTGAGCTGAGGTGGGAGGAAAAGATGACATCGGAAACCGCCGTGTCGCAGGGACCTCTCGACGTCGCTGCCGGCGTCTCACCGGCGAACGTGGTGGAGGTACCGCTACTGGATGCGTCCGGGATCGAGAAAGCCTATCGGCGCGGGATCTGGCCGATGCGGCGGTCGCAACTCGTGCTTCGGGGTGCGGATCTGACCCTCGTGCCGGGTGAGGTGGTCGGCCTGGTCGGTGAGAACGGCTCGGGGAAGTCGACGCTGATGAAGATCCTGGTCGGCGCGCTCAGCCCTGACGCCGGGACGGTGTCGGTGACCGGTCGGCTCGGGTACTGCCCGCAGGAACCCGTGGTGTACGAAAGGCTGACCTGTAACGAGCACTTCGAGCTGTTCGCCCGTGCGTATGCCATGTCCCCCGAGGTTGAGCACCGTGCGAAACGGGCTCTGTACGCCGACCTCGGCTTCGAGCGGTACGCCGGCAGCCGCGCAGATCGGCTGTCCGGTGGAACGCTCGCGAAGTTGAACCTCGCGCTCGCTCTGCTGGCAGATCCCGACGTACTGCTCCTGGACGAGCCGTATGCCGGCTTCGACTGGGACACCTATCTGAAGTTCTGGCAGCTGGTTGCGCTGCGCCGCCAGGCGGGTCGCGCGGTACTGATCATCAGTCACTTCGTCGCCGACGAGGAGCGGTTCGACCGGATCGTTCACCTGCGAGAGGGACGAACGACGTGACGGCCACCATTGTCCTTGCCCGCCGGTTCCTTGCCGACTACGCGCGCAACCCGGTCAATCCGCTCGTGCTGGTCGTGATCCCTGTCGTGTTCGTCGTTGCCGCGGCCGGCTCGATGGCCGACGCGGCGAAGCTGCTCGGTGGATCCGGGGCCGACGTCCCGACTGCAACCGCCGGTTGGGCCGCGGCGTTCCTCGCGGGCGTGGCCATGTACTTCCAGACCCGCGCAGCGCGGGCTGCCGACCGGCGCCTGGTAGTGGCCGGACTGGCTCCACGTCGACTCGTGGCCGCGCGGCTCGTGACCGGCCTGGCTCTCTCGCTGCTGGTTACTACTGCCGCCCTGGTTGCGCTCAGCGTGCGAACCGGCATCGATCAACCGCTGCGAGTTGTCGCCGGTACCTTGATGTTCGCCCTGATCTATCTTGCGATCGGGGCCTTGGTGGGTGTGACTGTACGCAATCCGGTGAATGGCGCCGTGATCATCTTGTTCGTTTGGATCCTCGACGTCTTCTTCGGGCCGGCGGTCGGGTCCCCGGACCGGGTCGCGACCCGCTGGTTCCCGACTCATTTCGTCACCCTGTGGATGGTCGACTTGCCGTCACACCATGGAGGACGGCCTGGCGATCTGGGTTGGGCCTTGCTCTGGACCGCATCAGCTGTGCTGGTGGCGTGGACTGTGCTGACCGTGACCAGCGGGGTCGTCCAGCCTCGCCACCGTGGCGGCCGCTTCATGACCGGGCTCCGGATGGGGCTTCGCGACAATCGGCGCAATCCCGCGCTGCTGGCCCTCCTGGTGGCCGTCCCTGTGGTCTTCATCTGGCTTTCCGAGGCGGTGACGGAAGATGGCTACCTGAAGATGCAGGTCGTCGACGCTGGACAGACGGTCACCCGATCGTTCTGGCTGCCTGACGTTCACGCCGGAACCATGACGCCGATCGCTGTGGCGTCCCTGGCCACGCTGGCCGGCCTCTTCATCGTCCTTGACGCACGCACTGGCGACCGGCGCCTCGCCCTGGCCGGGTTTCCCAGGGGCATGCTGCTGGTCGTCCGCATCTGCATCGTCGGTCTTGCCGCCGTCGTCGTCACCGCGGCGGCCTTGGCGGTGACCGCGCTGGTGTTCGACGCCCAGCAGCCGTTGCTGTATGCCGCAGGCAACATCCTGGTGGCCGCGACGTACGCCATGATCGGGGTGTGCCTCGGGCCGCTCTTCGGCCGTGTGGCGGGCGTCCTCATAGCCTTCCTCGTCCCGTTCCTCGATCTCGGCATCGCTCAAAGCCCGATGCTCAGAACCGAGCCGCCCGCGTGGGCGCATTTCCTGCCCGGGTACGGCGCCGACCGGGTCCTGCTCGACGGCGGCCTCACGTCCGGGTTCGATCAGACCGGCCCGCTGCTGCTGGCCCTGGCCTGGCTGACCGCGCTCACCATCGCTGGCACGCTGCTCTTCCGCAGAGCCGCCAGTTGAGCTCACGAGATTGTTCAGGACGAGTTGTCCTGACTTGCCGCGGTGTATCGGCTGGGATCGGAGTCGAACGCCGTAGCGCAGCCAGCAGAGCAGAAGTAGTAGCGGTGCTCACTCCGGTCTCGGTGCGCTGCTGCGGACTCAGGCGTCACGGTCATCCCGCAGACGGGATCGGTGTCGGTGTTCGATTGGACCGGACCGGCGGTCATCGGCGCCTCCTGTTGCGGGATCTCGATCCGCGGCTCAACGTGCGTCGTTGAGGCAGCGCGGGGTGGTTGCGGGTGCCAGCGGCGGAGGCGGTTGGCGTTGGTGACGACCGAGAGCGACGACAGTGCCATCGCAGCCGCGGCGAGCATCGGGCTGAGACGGATACCGAACCACGGGTAAAGGACGCCGGCTGCGACGGGAAGTCCGATGGCGTTGTAGACGAGGGCGAAGAACAGGTTCTGCCGGATGTTGCGCATGGTGGCGCGTGAGAGGCTGATCGCCGTGGCGACGCCGGTCAGGGCGCCGGAGATCAGGGTGACATCCGCGGCCTCAATGGCTACGTCGGTGCCGGTGCCGATGGCCAGCCCAACGTCGGCCGCGGCAAGTGCGGGGGCGTCGTTGATGCCGTCGCCGACCATCCCGACCCGGTGACCGTCTGCCTGTAGACGGCGTACCTCATCGGCCTTGTGCTCGGGCAGAACCTGGGCGAGTACGTGCTCGATACCGACCTGCCGGGCGATCGCACCCGCCGTACGGGCGTTGTCGCCGGTGATCATCACGACCTCGACGCCCAGGTCGCGCAGAGCGGTGATCGCGGTCGCCGAGTCTTCTTTCAGCGTGTCCGCGACCGCGAGCACACCGGCCGCCCGGCCGTTGACGGCAACCAGCACAGGTGTCTTGCCCTGCGCGGAGAACTCATCGGCGGTCGCTTGCAGTTGGGCCTCCTCGATGCCCACGTCGGCCAGCAATCTCGCGTTGCCCACCAGCACGGCGTGCCCATCGACGGTGGCCTGCACCCCCTTGCCCGTGACCGAGTCGAATCCGGCAGCCGCGCCTGGTGCCAGGCCGCGGTCGCGGGCGCCGGCGACGACGGCGGTGGCCAGCGGATGTTCGCTGTCGGCCTCTGCACCGGCCACCAGCGCGAGAAGCTCCGGCTCACCGAGGTCGCCGACAGCGCGCACGTCGGTCAGGACCGGTTTGCCGGCGGTGATCGTGCCGGTCTTGTCCAGCACGACCGTGTCCATGCGATGCGCTGTCTCGAGTGCCTCGGCCGATCGGATCAGGATGCCGGCCTGAGCGCCCTTGCCGGTGCCGACCATGATCGACAGCGGCGTCGCAAGTCCCAGCGCGCACGGGCACGCGATGATCAGTACCGCGACCGCCGACACCAGCGCGAGCGTCAGTGCGGGCGCCGGGCCGACCACGTACCAGATCGCGAACGTCGCGATGGCGATCGCGATGACGACCGGTACGAAGTAGGCCGAAATGGCGTCGGCCAGGCGCTGGATCGGAGCCTTCGAGGCTTGGGCCTGCTGCACCAGCCGGACGATCTGGGCCAACATCGTATCCGCGCCGACCTTGTCCGCGCGGACCCGCAAGGATCCCGTTCCGTTGACGGTGGCGCCGATCACGGTGTCGCCGGCGCGTTTGGTGACCGGCATCGGTTCACCGGTGACCATCGACTCGTCGACTGCGGACGAGCCCGAGAGGACGATCGCATCAACCGGAATCTTCTCGCCGGGCCGGACGACGACCTCGTCGCCGATCGCGACGTCTTCGACGGGGATCTCGGTCTCGACGCCGTCACGGACGACTCGCGCGTTGCGGGCCTGCAGGCCGAGCAGGGCGCGGATCGCCTCACCGGTGCCGGCCTTGGCCCGGGCCTCGAACAGCCGACCGAGCAGGATCAGGGTCAGGATCACGCCGACCGCCTCGAAGTACACCTCGCGGACGTCGGACGGGAAGATCGACGGTACGACGGTGACGAGCAGGCTGTAGCCGTACGCGGCTGACGTTCCGAGTGTGATCAGGCTGTTCATGTCTGCCCCGCGGTGCATCAGCGTCAGCCAGCCGATGCGATGGATCGGCCAGCCGGTGTACAACATCACCGGAGTGATCAGGGCCAGTTGCAGCCAGTGGTTGAGCATCCACCCCGGCAACCAGCCGGCGTTGAACAGCGAGTCGGCCATCACCGCGAACAGAACCGGCGCGGTCAGAATCGCGCCGACCAGGACCCTGCGGGTCAAGTCTGCGATCTCCGCCCGGCGCTCGGCGGCTTCTGCCGCCTCTGTGTCCGCTGCGGCGCGCTCGGTCGAGTCAATGGGTGGGGCGATGTCAGCGGGTGTTGCCAGAGTTCGGCCGTCGGCAGATCCGTCCGGCGCAGGCTCGACGATCAGGCTGCCGTGGATCATGTTCATCCCGCAGGCGAAACCGAACGTACCGGCGGCATTCGGTGTCAGTCGCACCGTTGTCCGTTCGTACGCCGGAAGGGCCGCGCTGACCCGCAGATCCGGGAACACCACACGCGAGGTGCACTCCCCGCTTTCCTGCCGGTCGAACACCATCTCCGCCGGCACTCCCTGCCTCAGCCGGATGACATCGGGGCGGTAACCGCCGCGGACCGTCACCTCAACGCGCTGGACGCCTTGATCCATGCGAGCTGCGCTCGTACGGCGTGGACCGAAGAAGAACCACACCAGTGCGCCTATCAGCGCAGCGGAGGTCAGGACTACCACGACGTCAGCCACACTCATGGCGAGCTCCTTGCTGTGCAGGACGACGTACAAGGCCACGGTCGTGATGTACGTCGCTGCCTGCCAGGGGCAACCGTCCCTCTCGGGCGGGACGTGTGTCCTTCCGGCTTCAGGGAATCTTCATCGTTCGCCGTGAGGTGTCTCCATGTGCTGCGTGCAGGCTTGTGAGTGAGATGGAAGGCAGGAGGTGGGCCGCATGTTCGGCGGTGGATGGTGCAGTGGCATGGGTGCCGGCGGTTGGGTCCTGATGATCGGGATCTGGGGCGCGATCCTCGGTCTGGTGGTCTGGGCGGTGACCCGGATCTTCCCGACCGACAAACCGCTGCGCGATGCCGAGCGAAGCCTGGACCGGCGCCTGGCGTCGGGCGAGCTCGACCCACAGACCTACCGCAGGATCCGCGACGAACTCACCCGCACCGAACCCCACTGAGTGAGCGAGGAGCCGTGGCCTGCCCGCTGATGATGCTGTTCATGATGGGCGGGCATGGCGGGAGTACCGACGATCGAGGGCCGTCCGATCGCGACGACGACCGGACGCATGCGCACCGGCACGATTGTTGAAGCCTCACTCAGGCAGCTGGTAGCTGGACGGTGAAGGTCGAGCCCCTGCCCGGACCCGCGCTGGTGACGGAGATTCGGCCGTGTTGGGCTTCGGTCAGTGCCTTGGCGATCGCCAGGCCGATCCCGGAGCCCCCGTGAGTGCGGTCACGTGACTTGTCGACGCGGTAGAACCGTTCGAAGATGCGATCCAGGTGCTCAGCCGGGATACCTTCGCCGGTGTCGGAGACGCTGATGAGGATCGATCCAGGCTTGTCCAGCTTGGCCTCGACCGTCACGGAACCACCGGCTGGGGTATGTCTGAGAGCGTTGTCGAGCAGGTTGCCGAGTATCTGGCCGACGCGTTCTGGATCCGCCACGATTCTGGGTGGTTGCTGCGGCGAGGTCTCGAGAAGGGTGACGCCCTTGTCGCGGAAGCGGTCCGTGGCTGCGGCGATCGCCCTACGCACGAGCTCGCCGGGATCGAGCTCCTCGAGGTGTAGATCGAGTTGGCGTTCCTCGGCGCGGGAGACCGCCGCGATGTCCTCGGTGAGCCTGGCCAGTCGCGCGGTCTGGTTGCGTAACGCGGCCACGGTGTCATCGTCGAGTCTCGCGACGCCGTCCTGGACCCCTTCCAGATAAGCGTCGAGTACGGCGACCGGCGTACGCATCTCGTGTGCGAGGTCCGCCAGCAGTTGCCGGCGGGTCCTCTCGACCGCGTCCAATCGTGCCGCCATCACGTTGAAGGCGGACGAGAGCTTGCTGAACTCGTCCCCGAGGCCGGCAGCTGTCACACGGACCTTGTAGTGGCCGTCGGCAACCTGCTCGGCGGCTGTGGCCAGCGAGTCCAAGGGGCGGACGATGCGCCTGGTCGCGAAGATCGACACCAGGACAGCCGCGACCAACGCCACGCCCATCGCGACTGTGGTGGAGACAGCGGAGGCTGATCGGAACGCCTCTTCGACGTGCTGGAGGGTTCCGGTGTCGACTTCGCCCGCGGCGCGTCGAAGATGGCTACGGAAGATCGGCGGGCCGACCGCGCTGACCAGCAGCAACACGGTTGCCGCACCAACGAGGACAACGAGAAGTTGTGCCAGGAAGAGCCGGGCACCGAGTCCGGGGGAGCGCCGTTGACGGACCGGTGAAGTGTCGGCGGCCATCACCCTCCTCCCATCCGGTAGCCGACGCCGCGGACGGTACGGATGAAATGCGGATCGTCGGGATCGTCACGGAGCTTGCGCCGGAGGTGCCCGACATGGACGTCGACCAGGTGCTCGTCGCCCACCCAGGTCTCACCCCAGACCGACTCGATGAGCTGCCGGCGGCTGAAGGCCAGGCGTGGGCGCGCCGACAGCACAGCGAGTACGTCGAACTCAGTGCGGGTCAGCGGCACGAGTTCGTCTTCGAGGGTCACCTCTCTGGCAGCGACGTCGATGCTCAGCGCGCCGAAGACCCGTGGAGGTTCCTCGGCCGGGTCTGCCGATCCCGTCGTACGTCGGGGGCGCCGGAGCATGACTCGGACCCTGGCGATCAGCTCGCGGGGGCTGAACGGTTTGGTCATGTAGTCGTCGGCCCCGACCGACAGCCCGATGAGCTTGTCGACTTCCTCGCTTCGCGCGGTGAGCATGACGATGTAGCAGTCCGAGAAAGTGCGGAGCTGACGGCACACCTCGATGCCGTCAATTCTCGGCAGACCGAGGTCGAGGACGACCACGTCGGGGTCGACCTGCCGGGCGAGCGCGACGGCCTGCTCGCCGTCGAACGCCAAGGTGACCTCGAAGCCGTCCTTTTCGAGGTAAGTCCCGATCAGTGTGGTCAGGTCCTTCTCATCGTCGACGACCAGCACTCTGCTGGGTCCCGCCTGGTGCGTCACGCCTCCATGGTGGCTCATGACGTGCGCGATGCCTTGATCCGTCTGCATCTTCAGCGAATCTTCATCGAACTCCCGAGGCATCCCACATGGTCGCGGCCGACGCTGAAGGTGGGAGGCCGCGGTGGCCTACCAGGCACGAGGGAAGTGGTTTCGATGATGTACTGGAACGGCATGGGCTGGGGTGGCTGGATCTTCATGACGATCACCGTCGTGGCGTTCTGGGCACTGGTCATCGCCGCCGTCGTGGCGGTGGTTCGCTCGGTGCGCGGGGACGCCACGCGGGTGGAGCGCCCGAAGGACGCGTTGGAGCTGCTCGACGAGCGGTTTGCTCGCGGGGAGATCGATGAGAGCGACTACCACCACCGCCGCGAGCTGCTGACGGACCACAACGTCCAGCGGAGGGTGGGTCTCTGACGTGCCATCGGGAATGTCGCGGCGCCGTCTCCTGACTGGCGTCGCCGGTACAGCCGGGCTGTTGTTCCTGGGCGGTTGTGCTCGCAACTCCGGTGCTGCGGTGGCACCGGGCTCGGATGCGGTGCGGCGTGCCGAGGCCGCGCGGGCGGCAGCCGGCGGAGACGTGGTCACCGCGAAGCTCACACCACGGCCCGTGACGCTCGACCTCGGTGGCCTAACGGTCGACACTTGGGCGTACGGCGATCGACTACCCGGCCCTCAGCTTCGAGCGCGGGCCGGCGATCGCCTTCGCGTCGACGTGGTCAACCAGCTACCGGCCGAGACGTCGGTGCATTGGCACGGCGTTGCCCTGCGCAACGACATGGACGGCGTACCCGGCATGACTCAGGATCCGATCGGAGTCGGCGGCACGTTCCGGTACGAGTTCACCGCTCCGGATCCGGGGACCTACTTCTACCACCCGCACGTCGGCGTGCAGCTCGATCGCGGGTTGTACGGCGTACTGATCGTTGACGACCCCGTCGAGCCGGGGCGGTACGACGCCGAATGGATCCTCGTACTCGACGACTGGGTCGACGGCACCGGTCGGACACCGGATCAGGTGCTCGAATCGCTCACCGGCAGGGGCATGGGCCACATGGCCGGCATGGAGGGTGCGCAGTCGGCGCTGATCGGCGGTGCCGGCGACGTGACGTACCCGTACTACCTCGCCAACGGCCGCGTGCCTGCCGCGCCGGTCACATTCTCAGGCAAGCCGGGACAGCGTGTGCGGCTGCGGGTTGTGAACGCCGGCTCTGACACCGCGTTCCGCCTCGCGCTTGGCGGACACCGGCTGACCGCCACCCACACCGACGGCTTCCCGGTCCGGCGACGGCAGGCCGACGCGGTGCTGATTGGTATGGGTGAGCGCATCGACCTCGAGCTCACCCTGGGCGATGGCGTGTTCCCGCTTGCCGCGACCGCCGAGGGCAAGACGGGTCTCGCACGCGCCGTCGTCCGCACCGGCGCAGGGACGGTGCCGCCGGCGTCGTACCAGCCGGCCGAGCTCGGGCGGCAGATCATGCTCGCGGGGCAACTCCAGGCCGCGGACGACGTACGGCTGAACAGTAAGAAGGTCGACCGCACACTGGACCTCGTGCTCGGCGGATCGATGATGCCGTACCGCTGGACCGTCAACGGCAAATCTTTCCCGGACACCGAACCGCTCGCAGTCGAGCAGGGCGAACGAATCCGGCTACGGATCGCCAACCAAACCATGATGTTCCACCCCGTGCACCTGCACGGCCACACCTTCGGCCTCGCGGACGGAGGAGCTCGCAAGGACACGGTCATCGTCCGATCCATGGAGAGGCTCACGGTGGATCTGGACGCCGACAACCCAGGCCAATGGGCGACGCACTGCCACAATCTCTACCACGCCGAACGCGGCATGATGACGACACTGTCGTATCGGGCGTCGTGAACTTGCCCGAGTGTTCGGGTCGGACTATTGCATGGCGCTGAGCAGGGCCCGGCAGGCGTCGGCGCAACTGCCGCGCGAGAGCACCCGTTCAGTGGGGAGGCAGATGTCGGCGCAGTCGAGATCGGTACGGATGCACTTGCGGAGCTCGGCGACGCCCCGCGCGGACCGGCCGTGACCGGATCTCGGCAGGTTACGAGCACTGCTACGCCCTCATGGTGTCAACAAAGTTCGCAGCAGCTCGTACGACGGCGTAACAGTTGAGCGTGCGCACACGCTGCTCTTCTGGCTGCCCCGCCGCCGTACCTCGATGTCGCACCTGAGGTTGCGGACCCAGCACAGCAGTTCGTCGCGTTGGCCATTGAATCGGGCCGTGCTTCTATCGGGGGCCTATTGGCAAGGAACAGGCACCCGGTGCAGTCGTTCGCCGATCGACGGGTCAGGCTGGGATGCGGCCGGGTGCCCAGAGTGCGTCGACGTCTTCTCCGGCTGCCTCGCGGCGCTGCAGGTCTTGGAGGAACTCGATGTAGTCGTGCTGTGGGCGCCAGCCGAGTAGATCGGAGGCCGCGCTGAGATCGTGCTGCTCGACGCGGTCCGGCAACGCGAGCCGGTGGCGCTCGATCAGCGCCGCCGCGCCGGGCATTCTCGATTCTGCCCAGTCGGCGCCGTGCGCTGTGAAGTCGTCCTGCACCTCCTTCGGCATTGCGTGATCGCTGTGCACGATCGTGCTGAAGAGGTCGATGCGGCCCGCCAGCGCGGCCTCGGTTGCGGCGGCGGTCGCGGTTGCGATGTCGCGTACGTCGACGCCGTTGCGCAGGAGCCGCTCGCCCCAGCGCAGGTACGGCTCGGGAACGAAGCCGTGGTAGCGCAGTAGCGCGACCGACGCGCCTGTGACCTCGCGGTACATCTTCCAGAGGTCTTCGCCGAGCACCTTGGTGACGCTGTAGACGCTTCCCCAGCCGTAGGCCATCGAGGAGGCGAAGACGACGCTGCGGATGCCGGCCGCGCGGCAGGCTTGGACGACGTTGAAGGTGCCGTCGACGTTGACCGCGAAGATGGTGGCGTCGCTGACACCCGGTTGGTGTGCGTTGTGCCAGGCGGCGAGGTGGACGACCGCGTCGCAGCCTGCCACCGCCTCGAGCACGTCGGTCGGCGTTCGGGTGTCGCAGCGTACAAACTCGCCGATCGCGGAGTCCGCGGGATCGGTCGACGGGGCGATGTCTGCCCGCCGGACGTGATGGCCGGCCGCGGTGAGCACTCGCGAGACCTCCCGCCCAGCGATGCCTGATGCGCCGGTGACCAGGACTGTGCTCATCGGGATCCTCCACACCGAGTCGGAAAGCACGACCGAGGCGACGTTACCCGTCTCGCGGCCGCCGCGCTCCTCGAACCGGGCCATCGTCGCGGTCGGACTGCGCGACATTGTCCAGCCGATCGGGCAGGCGGCTTGTCGCATCGGGCGCCGGCCGTCGAGACGATCGCAGTGGTGCCGTGCAGTCGTTGACAGCGACTCAACAAGCCTGAAGGCTGATGAGTGCTACGGCGCTCCATCCTGTGGCCGCTGGGTCAGCCGAGCGGGCGACGCGAATCCTTTACAGGGAAACCACATATGCGGACCGCGCGGGTTCCGCCTTCGTACGAGGTAGTCACTCAGCGGGGCTGGAGGCGGGGGGTTGGAGTTGGGAGCACGCGATCGGCGTGGGGGAGTGGCGCCGTGCATCCTAGGTCTGCAAAGGACCGGAGTCCGATCCGCCGACGCCGGCGGCGCGTGCCCCACTCGCTGCAGGCGGCGATTCCAGTACAGGTGAGAACGATGGCGACCGGTCGCTTTCGGGCGCCGCGGCTCTCGCAGGACCGCCGAATCGGATTGTGCGAGCAGTCCTCCCTGCTGCTGTGGCGTGCCTCTTGGTGCTAACGGCCGTGGCGGGCTGGGCGATGATGAGACAGACCGCGGACCCCTCGGGGGGCCGGTCGGCACCGGCCGCGCAGCCGACTCAGGCCAGCCAAGCGTCGCGCACCGTGACCCGACCGGATTTCCCGTCGTGGTACCCGAAGGGTGGAGGTCCGAACGAGACGGCGGCCAGGTGTACTTCCGCGGAGCTTCCGACCCGGGCCTGCTGATTGTCGACCAGACGGATCGACCCAAGGCCGATCCCGTTGCCGACTGGGGCCATCAGGAGGCTGCTCGCGGCAGCGGTTCCAAATGCATCGCTGTCTCAGCTGGCATTTGCTCACCTCCGACACCGCCGCGATTGCGCGCGGTTTGCCCGCGATTCGGTGCGATTGTTTCAGGCTTGCGGGGGTACCGGAATGCGCACAGATTGAGATTGCCCGAGATCGGCTGGGGAGATCGGCCGGGCTGGTCGAAGGGACACAAAACCATGGATCTCACCAAGTCCTGGAATGACGCGGTCGGCGCGATCATCACGTTCCTGCCCAAGTTCGCGATCTTCTTGGTCATCCTCCTGGTCGGGTGGCTGATCGCCAAAGCGCTGCGCAAGCTCGTCGACGTCGTACTGAGTCGCGTGGGCTTCGACCGAGCAGTCGAACGCGGCGGGGTCGGACGCGCGCTGGAGCGGTCGAAGTACGACGCGAGCGGGCTGATCGCGGCGTTGGTGTACTACGCGGTGTTGTTGATCGCGTTACAGTTCGCGTTCGGAGTGTTCGGGCCCAACCCCGTCAGCGATCTGCTGGCGGCCATCGTCGGCTGGCTGCCGAAGGCAGTCGTCGCGATCGTGATCGTGGTCGTCGCAGCAGCGATCGCCAACGCACTGCGTGACCTGGTCGGCAGTGCGCTCAGCGGGCTGAGTTGGGGCCAACTCGTGGCGCGGATCGTTCAGGTCTTCGTCATCGCGCTGGGCATCATCGCTGCCCTGAATCAGATGGGCATCGCCACCGCGGTCACCACTCCGGTCCTGATTGCGGTCCTCGCGACTGTCGGCGGTGTGATCGTGGTCGGCATGGGCGGCGGGCTGGTTCGGCCGATGCAGCAGCGCTGGGAGCGCTGGCTGGGTCGCGCCGAGCGTGACCTGCCCCAGGCGCGCGCCCGTGACGAGGCCTACCAGCGCGGGCGCGAAGACGCTGAACGCGACGCTTGGGCGACGCCGGCGAGCGGTCGCGAGTCGGCCGCGCCGTACGGAGCGTACGGCGCGGAGGGCACGGCGGACAGCCTGCGTCCGGGGCACAGGCCCGAGGAACCCGGTTCCTCGACTGGATCTGCCCGGGACGACGGAACCTACTGAACCGTCGTCGTCACATCTCCTGCGCTTGCGGTGACGAGAGAACACGCCGCCGCAAGTCGCAGGCCGACCCAGTCGGTGCTGAGGTCGGCGCTGGGCCGCCAACCCCGGCCAAAAGCGCCGTCCTCGATACCCTGGGCATACCCGGCCAGCTCAACCGGTCCGATCCGGCCCGGGCTGAGGGTGAGAATGTCGCGGACCGCCGCAGCGTGCTGGTCGATCGCGGCCTGAACGGCCGGCGTGACAACCATCCTGCTGAGGACGAGCCTGGACAGCGCACCCAGGTCGCGCCGCGCGGAAGCTTCCAACCATCTGCCCAGCCACATCATGGCGAACAAGAGTAGGACCGACCCTCGTCGCGGTGATCCTACGGGTGGGATGAACGACACGGCGTGATCGCCCGCTGACGACGGATTGCGCACCCAGTTCTGCACTGGCTGCACGCATTGACTTTGCCCCAGTGACACTTTTGCGTGCCGCAGGTAACCGATTACCGGGCGGCCTTTGCATCTGTCCACGTAAGTTTCGCCGGCGTACGCTCGAGTGAGCACCTGCGTTACGACTGGAGAAGCGGAGGGGGCCATGTCGTTTCAGGCAAAGCGGTTGCGCATTGAGATTCCGTGGGACGGGGGCGAGGAGTCGGTCGTCAGCGCCGAGGAACCAATCATCAAAGGCCAGTGCCTCGACTGGGCCAGCAACCTCGTCGGCAGTTGCCTCGACTTCTTCACGACAGCGTTGATTGTGCAAGGGGCATTCTCGTTCGACGCTCAACAGATCCCGGCGATGCGAGCCCAACTCGAAGAACGGCTCGGCCAGCTCGACGAGGCCGAGCGCGGGAATCTGGCTCCCGGCGTTGACCGAGGTTGAACCATCACTGACTGTCGACGACCCCGACCCTGCTGACGGTGGCCGGATCGCTGAACTGTCGCGCTCCGCGTTGCGCTACGGCGAGCGGCTCATGGCGCTCCCGGAACCTACGCTTGCGGGACGGATCTATGACTTCGGCCGTCGGCCGCTGACGGACCGCCTCCGTCGTCAGCTCCCAGACGCTGCCGCCATGTCAGCCTTTGTCGAGTCCTCGTGCGGACCAGCCCTCCGGCGGGATTGGCACGAGCTCCCCGGCACGCCGCATTGGCGACGTTGGGCGGCGGTAGGCGCATCGAGCCGGATCGCGGGCAAGCTCTACGTCAGTGTCGCTCCGGAAGCGCTGTCCGAAGCGGTGGCCACGATTGCGGCGCTGGCCCGGGCACCGAGCATCGCCGCCTTCAAGGTCGCCGCCGGTGCGGCCGGCATCTGCCGCCCGGACCGACTCGTCGTCTACGTCTCGGCGTTCCAGGATCTCCCGAACCTCGGTACCCTTCTCCGCGGGCGGCTTGCAGGATGTCAGGCAGACGGCGTTCCATTCACCGCCGCACTGACGCCGGATGGCATGCTGTCGTGGGCAGTCGACCGTTCGTCGGGCGCAAGTTGGCGACAGTGGCTGGCTGGTCGATTGGCCCAGCATCTGCATACCGCCGCCGATGCGGGGGTTCCTGGTCCCGGAAGTTTCGCCCTCGACCGCCTCGGGCTCGATGGTGTCGACACAGTGCGCTGGACGCCGGTGATGGTCTGATGGGCTATCTCGACCTGTACGTGCTTCCTGCAGACGCGCTCATCAGGCCCCTGTCCGGGTTGGCGGCGGCCTACCGAGAGAAGATCGAGGCCGGGGCGGACGACTACTCCGTGACGCGGCCCAGGTCACGGCTTCCATCGACCGTCGTCGACGCACGTACCGCAGCTTTGTTGGAGCGGTTCCGGCAACCCAAGACAATCGTCGACGCGGTGCTCGAGCTCAGCTTGGAGGAGGGCCTCGACCCGCGCGCCATCCTCGATGACGCCGCGCAGATGGTTCGGCGCTTCGCCGACGAGGGCGTACTGGCTCCGGCGGGCAGCCCGCTCGCCGCGCCGATCGTCGCCGAGCTGGCCCCCGGGGACCGGCTCGGCCAGGCCGAGGTGCTCGAGCCGGTCCAAGTCCTCGTCGATGTCGAGGTACACCGTGGCCGGGCGGCCGATGGCACCCCAGTCGCGGTCAAGCTGGCTCGTCGGGCGGCGGATGCCAGCGTCCTCGCGGCCCTTGCGCATGAGACCCGCGTCCTCGACCGGCTCGGGGGAGACGTCGCACCCGAACTGATCGCGTCCGGCGATCTGGATGGTCGCCCGTGGATCGCTACCCGGTGGTGCGAAGGTGTCGACGCCGCGACCGCCGCAGCGGCCCTGCGTGGAACCGATGCCGAGACAGCGCCGGCTGCCTTGCTCGGCCTCGCTGAGGCGGTCCTGGACGCCTATTGCCGACTCCATGCCCACGGCGTCGTGCATGGTGACGTGCATCCCCGCAACCTCGTCATCGACGGCGGCGGCAACGTCACTGTGCTCGACTTCGGGAGCTCCGTGCTCGATGGCGTCCGCGCGGATAACCACGCGGATCGCCGTCCAGGAGTCGATATCTATGCGGAGCCGGAGGTCGCCGCGGCGGCGCTGACGGGCGCGCCGTTGCCCCCACCGACTGCCGCCGGCGAGCAGTTCTCGTTGGGCGTTCTGGTGTTCGTACTCCTGGCGGAGGACCATCCTTACGGCTTCACCGCTGACCCTCGCGAGTTGCTCGGCCGGATACTGAACCGGCCGCGGTCCTTCGACGATCGGCTGTCTGGCCTGGCGGGGGTCGAGCGCGTCATCGGCCGCGCGCTGCAGCCGCGTCCGGGAGATCGTCACACGTCCACAGCCGCTCTGCTCGACGCTTTCAGAGCGGCTGTCGCAGCACGTGCCGGTGCTCGTCCAGCGGGCGGGATGAGGGCCCGACCGACTGCTTCGGACCGCCTGATGGCGGCTGTCCTCGACCGCTTGGTGCCGAAGGGTGCGCGATTCGATCTGCCTTCGTCTGTTGATCCCACGGTGATGCATGGCCTGGCGGGTCGGGCCTGGGCGATGTTGCGGTATGCGGAGTCACGGGGCGATCCTGAGTTGCTGGCCGTGGCGGACGTGTGGGCGACCGAGGCGGCGGCCGCCAACATCCGAGGCCAGGCTTCCTTGCTGCACGGAGCTGCCGGTGTGCACGCCGTACGTCTCGCCGTGGCGCGGGCGCGCGCCGATGAGGAGGAACGGGCGGCGGCGACAGCTGCGTTCGTCGCCGCGGCATCCGAGCCCTCGGAGGGCGCGGACGTCACGCACGGACGTGCAGGGCTCCTGCTGGGCTGCTGCGCGGTGCTCCAGGACGCCGCGCCTAGAGAACGCCGGCTGCTGGCCGGGCTGGGAGCCCAGCTTGCCGACGGCCTTGAGCAAGATAGCGATGCGATCCCGTACGGCATCGCGCACGGGACCGCGGGCCGGCTGCTCGCTCTTCTCCGGTGGGCGGAGGCGACGGGAGTTTCGCCGCGCGAAAGGGTGGCGGAGCGCCTCGACACCTTCGCCAGTGCCTTCGCCGGCGCGGGGCGCCGTCGGCGGTGGGCGTTGACGGGTGACGGCCGGAGTGCCGGTCACTCACTCGTCGCCAGTTGGTGCAACGGCGCTGCCGGACTCGTGCACCTCTGGCTCGCGGCGCACCGGGTGTTCGGCGACGACCGATGGGTCCGTCTCGCCGAGCAGGCAGGTACGACGGTCGAGCACGGCCCCGACCTGATGTCCGGCGACCTCTGCTGCGGTCTCGGCGGTCAGGCCTACGCGCTGCTCGCCCTGTACCGGGCCAGTGGCGAGGCGCGATGGCTGGAGTCCAGCCGCCGGATCGCCGAAGGTGCGGCGCAGGTGATCTCCCGAGTACGCCCGGATGTCCGCGACAGCCTCTACGCCGGCGAACCCGGCGTCGCCACCCTTGCAGCGGATCTGGCCCACCCGGCCGACGCCCGGATGCCACTGGTCGACCCCTGACGATGGGTCCAGATGCTGTCGAAGATCGGCGAGCGGCGCCGCGGTCTGATTCGGAGAACCTTCAGGGCAGCTCTGGTCCGGCGTCGTGGTCGCTGTCGTGAGGGCCTTCAGGGAGTCCTGCGGCGGCGGCCCGTGTGGCTGCGCGGCGGGCCACGATCAGGTGCGTCAGCGTGGCGAGCAGGCACAGCCACGTGAGGGCGATCGTCCAGCCGGCCAGGACATCGGTCGCCCAGTGGTATCCGAGGTACACCCGGCTGAGCCCCATTGCGACACTCAGCAGAACAGCAACAGCTGCGCCGGCGATCTTCAGCGCTCGCGACGCTCTCGAGTACCAGAGCAGTCCGGCCAGCAGCAGGAAGAAGGTGCTGCCGCTGAGAGTGTGGCCGGACGGGAACGAGAAGCCGTTGGTGACCGTGCCCAGCACGACGCTCGAGTCCGGTCGATGCCGTCCGATCAGGAGCTTGAGGACGGAGGTGAGGATCGCCGCGCCGACCATGCCGACGACCAGGACGACGGCCTCGAACCAGCGTTTGGTCACGATCCGGAACACGGCAGCGACGATCACGGTGATCATGGCAAGGACCGGTACCTGGCCCAAGAAGGTGACTGCCTGCGCGAGCCTGCTCAGGCCCGCGGTGCGGTGCACGATGAATGTCTGAGTCAACTGCGGGTCGAAGGCTGCGAGCCCGTCGCCTTCGATCACGGCGTCGGCCTGTACGACGAACCCGATTGTCCCCAAGACGGCTGCCAGCAGACCGAGAAGCGTGCATCGTGACAGTGGACTCACAGCCTTCGGGTCGTCGGAACGTGACCAGACTTCAGGTTTCGAGGATCAGCCGCCGTCGGGATCGATGCGGTATCCCATGCCACGGACCGTCTGGATCGCAGTGCGATTGAACGGTGCGTCCAGTTTGAGCCGCAGGTACCGGATGTAGACCTCGACGACGTTGGGGTCGCCGTCGAAGGCCGGGTCCCAGACATTCTCCAGGATCTCGGTTTTGCTGACCGTCTCGCCGCGGTGGCGCATCAGGAAAGCGAGCAGCCCGTATTCGCGGCGGGTCAGGACGATCTCCTGCCCGGCCCGCTCCACCCGCCGCCGGACCGGATCCAGGACCAGGTCGCCGGCCCGCATCACGACTGGCCGCTCCGGTGCCCCGCGGCGGATCAGGGCGCGCAGGCGGGCGATCAGCACGATGAAGCTGAACGGCTTCGTGAGGTAGTCGTCGGCCCCGAGGTCGAAGGCGTCCGTCTGGTCGTAGTCGCCGTCCTTCGCGGTCAGCATCAGCACCGGGGCCCAGACACCACGTTCGCGAATCTGCTCGAGCACCTTGTAGCCGTTCAGTTTCGGCAACATGATGTCGAGCACGATCACGTCGTACGGATGTTCGGTCGCCGCCCAGACGCCGTCCTCGCCGTTGTGGACGACCTCGACCACGAACCCGTCCTCGGTCAGGCCGTGCCTGATCGTCTCTGCCAGGGGGACCTCGTCCTCGACCACCAGAACCCGCATCTTCCCAGTGTCCTGCCGGTTTGCTGAGAGCAAGCTGAGTCACTGCGCCGGTAGCGGCAACGTGACTGTTGCGACGGTGCCCCGGGAGGCGCCCGGAGTCAAGGTGACGGTTCCGTGATGTGCTTTGACGATCTCCTGGACGATGGACAGACCGAGTCCTGAGCCGCCGCTCGCCCGTGCGCGACTGGTGTCCAGGCGGACGAATCGCTCGAAGACGCGCAGGCGGTCGTTCTCGGGGATCCCGTCGCCATCGTCTTCGACCGTGAGGACCGCCTGACCGTCTCGCTCGGTCGTGCTGAGGCGCACCGTGCTGTGTGCCGCGGTCGCGGCGTTCTCGACCAGATTGCGGAGCAGCTGACTCAGCCGGAGCGAGTCACCGAGCACCCTGACAGGTTTCACATCACCGATCACGGTGAGCAGGCCGGACTCCCGTAGCCGCAGGATCTCCGCGTCGACCAGGTCGTCCAGATCGACTTCGGTGCGGTGCAGGGGCAGCGCGGCATCGTCGGCCTTGGCGAGGAGCAGCAGATTCTCGACCAGTCGACGCATCCGCTCGGCCTCGCCTTGCATCAACCGATGCAGCTCCTGCCAGCTCTGACCGCGGGCCGACGGCTCGATGACGTCCAGGCCGGCGGACACCGTCGCGAGCGGCGACCTGAGTTCGTGGCTCGCATCGGCGACGAACGCACGCTGGGTCGCCTGGCCGGCCTGCAGACGATCGAGCATTTCGTTCATGGTCGCGGCGAGCCTCGCGATCTCGTCCTCGGTCTGCGGCACCGGAACGCGCTCGGTCAGGTCGCTGGACTCGATGCCCTGCACGCGGGTCCGGATCCGCTCGACGGGCTTCAGCGCCTGGCCGGTGAGCATCCAGCTCGCCGCGCCGACGACGACCAGCAGCGCGGGAACGCCGATCGCGAGGTACTGCGCGACAGTGGTGACAGTCGAGCGCTCAGTTGCGATCGATGAGGCCACCACGACGGTGTAGTTCCGCCCGCCGTACTCGACACCACGTGCGACGATCAGGTAGTCGTGATCGTCGTCCAGCAACGGCATGTCGCCGACCTCCGCACGCAGCACTGCGTCGGGTTCGGGACGCAGGTGGGTCAGCGGAGCTGATTCTGCCCGTGGAGACGACGCCGCGACGACCCGAGCAGAGCTGTCGAGCACCTGCACGATCTGGCTCGCTCTGGTCGACTGAACGAGATCGTCGTTCAGCTTGGCCACGCCTTCCTCGTCGATCTGACCGGCGACATCGTCGGCTCGCCCGTCCGCGGCGTCGGAAACGGTCGTGATGAGCGCCCGCTGCAGCAGAAGCAGCAGCAAGACAGCGCCCAAGGCCATCGCACCCGCGACGACGACGATCGCGGCTGCGGCGGACCTGCTCCGCACACTGGCACGGCTCAGCCGTGAGATCGTGCTACGCAGCGCCGACAACTGGACCTCTCCATCCTCTGCTCGTTCACACCTCCGCCCCACCATCGTCGCAGGCCGATTCCTGGCAGCGTGGATGCTCGAACCGAATCAGCGTGGCAATTCCCAGCTGAGTAGCACCTGAGGACCTGTGCCGTCCGGGAGCTCATCGAAGGGATGCGAACAAGTCGTCGAGCGGACGACCGGGCGTGCGCCCGTGCTCGACGTACCACTCCCGGCCCAGCAACGACCGGAACAGCCACCGGGGCAGTTTGAGCAGCAGAGCCAGCGTGCGCGCGCCGTCGTCGGAACTCGCCTGACTGGCATGTGCCTCGAACGAGGCTCGCTTCTGAGCTGTGAAAGGCCGCACATCGACTCGATGGGTGATCGCCGCGCTGGGGGAGTAGGCCTGCGCGTAGGCCGCGGCGGAGACCGCCGGCAGTACGCCGGGGATCGCCTCGACGATCCGGACCAGCCGACGGATCTGCCGGCGGTCGATAGTTGCCTCCAGCACCAAGGCCGTCCCGGCCCGGGCGGCGGCATAGGTGCCGACGGTGTGCACCTGCCGGTGATCCGGATGCCCGTACCCGCCGGCCGGGTCGTAGATCGTCAGCGCATCGGCCTGCTCCTCCCGCAGCAGAGCGATGAGTGGTCTCGCCGCATCCTCGACCGGGAGCGCGCTGAACCCTTCGCCGCTGAACGGCTCCGACGACCCAGAATCCTTGAACCCGAATCGCACCACCCGCGCACAGCCGAGAGCGGCGGCAGATCGTTCCAGTTCGTCGCGCCGGAACGCCGCCAGTCCGGGCCCCGAACGGTACGGCGAAGCGGCCGCCCCCGCCTCGCCGTCCGTGGCAACCGCGAGTACGACGCGGTGCCCCTCGGCGGCGAGGCGAGCCAGCGACCCGCCCATCAGCAAGGCTTCGTCGTCCGGGTGCGCGTGGAACGCCACCAGGGTGAAAGTCCTCGCCATCCTGACAGCATGACACGCCCTGCCGGACCGCTCTAGTTGCTCTCAGCACCCTCTCAGCGTCCGGACGACACGCTTGATTCGATGAGTGAGAACGAAGAGCGGCCGGCCGTATCGGCCATTGTCCGCGGACGACGACGACGGCGGCTGGTGACCTCCGTGCTGAGTGCATTGATCACCGCTGCACTGGTGGTCCTCCTTCCCCGTGCGGTGGGCGCCACCTGGACTCAGGTCGGAACCGTCCTCGGCCGGGTATCCGCTGGATCGCTGGCGGTGCTGGCGGTCGTCTGGATCGCCGGACTGTGGGCGCACTCGTTCGTACTGGCCGCATCGCTCCCGGGACTGACAAAACGGCGAGGCCTGACGTTGAACCTGACCGGAAGTGCCGTGGCGAACGTACTGCCGCTCGGCGGTGCAGCAGGCACGGCGCTGAACTTCGCGATGGTCCGCCGCTGGGGATTCAGCCCAGGCGCGTTCGGCGCCTCTCTCGCCGTGACGACGTTACTCAACGTCGCCTCGAAGCTCGGCGTCGTCGCGCTCGCTCTCGGCCTGATCCCGATCCTGCACAGCGGTCATGCGTTCGGGTCGGCGAGTCTGCTGTTACTGCCGGTACCGGCCGCGGTCGTCGCGAGCCTCTGGATCCTTGTCGACGAGCGGGCGGCCGTCGCCGTCGGCAGTCTGCTCGACAAGTTGGCCGGCGTGTTCCGGCGCACCGATTTCAAGGACCGGCTGCCGGACCTGCGGCGCCGGATCCTCCAGGTGATGCGCACCGGGTGGCAGCCGATGACGGCCGGGATGGTCGCGTACGTCGCCCTGCAGCTCGCTCTGCTCTGGCTCTGCTTCGCCGTGCTTCACGTTCCACTGGGCATTCCCGTCCTCTTCACTGCGCTGGCTGTGGAACGCCTGTTGACGTTGGTGCCGATCACACCGGGAAGCGCCGGTGTCGTCGAGGTCGGGACGACGGCCGCTCTGGTCGCGCTCGGCGGTGATCCTGCCGGAGTCGCCGCCGGATTGCTGTTGTTCCGCGGGTTCACGTACCTGATGGAGATCCCGGTCGGCGGCGTGCTGCTGGCCGCGTGGTCATGGCTTCAGTCCCGCGCCAGTCCAGCGGCGCTCGAGGAGCCGGCCGGATGAGGATCGCGCTGGTCAGCGACTGCTACCTTCCCCGGCTCGGCGGTATCGAGCTCCAGGTCCACGATCTTGCCGTCCACCTGATACGCGCCGGTCACCAGGTCACGGTTTTCACAACCGCTGAAGGACCGGTGGCCGGGGGAGACGTTCCCGTTGTGCGTCTTCCTGCGGTTGCCGGAGTACCCCTCAGGTCAGCTGTCGACCGTCTACGTGCCGCATTGCGGCATTTCGATGTCGTGCACTGCCACTCCTCCTTGGTGTCTCCGCTTGCCTGGTGCGCCGCGCGACTGGCCGACAGTCCGCTCCTGACGCTGCATTCCCTGCCCAGCTCGTCGACGCCGTGGCCGGTTGGGCGGATTGACCGGTACGTCGGCGACGCGCAGTGGACTGCCGTCAGCGAGGTAGTGGCGCGCGTCCTGGAGAGGCTTCTGCCGCGTCGGCAGGTCGGCGTGCTGCACAACGGCGTCGATCCGGAACTGTGGCGTCAAGCCCGGCGTACCGACCATCCGCTGACCCTCGTGAGTACGATGCGGCTGGCCAGGCGGAAGCGCCCGATGGCCGTACTGTCGATTCTGCAGCAGATCCGCGCGAGCGTACCGGCCGCCATCGCGCTTCGAGCGATCGTTGTCGGAGACGGACCGCAGGCCGGGGCGGTCGCCAGGGCGGCGCAGCGTCGGGGTCTCGGCGACTGGGTCGATCTACCGGGTCGCTTGACCCGCTTCGAAATCCAGCAGTTGTACGCGTCTGCGGATGTCTATCTGGCACCCGCGGAGCTCGAGTCCTTCGGCGTTGCCGCGCTCGAAGCCCGCTGCGCGGGCCTGCCTGTCATCGCAATGGCTTCGGGCGGCGTCGGAGAGTTCGTCCGACCGGACATCGAGGGATACCTGGTGCGCACCGACTCCGAGATGGCGGCGGCCGCGGCGGCCTTGCTGTGCGACGGAGCGACATTGTCGCGCATCCAGGCATTCAATCGGCACACCGAGCCCGGGATGTCCTGGAAGCACGTGCTCGCCCAGCACGTGACGGCCTACTCGACTCAGCACGCTCTCAGTCAGCAGTACCTAGCGTCGAGATCATGATCCACGAAGCTCCCGGCCCGCAGTCGTTGTCCGGCTGGGGACGGACGCTCCATCGAACGTGCCGGGTGCGACGGCCCGAATTCGACGGGGCGGTCGTCGATGCGGTGCTGGCCGAACCGAGGATCACTGTGCGCGGGGCGGGCAAGAGCTACGGCGATGCGGCGCTCCCAGGTGACAGTCCGAGCACCGTGCTCGACCTGACCGCGCTCGATCGGATCGGCTCGTTCGACCAGGGAAACGGCGTGATCGTCGTGGAAGCCGGCACCCTCCTGAAGGATCTCATCGACCAGACGCTCTGGCTCGGCTGGAACCTTCCGGTGGTACCGGGCACTGAGTACATCACGGTCGGGGGAGCGATCGCCGGCGACGTCCATGGCAAGAATCACCCTGGTGCGGGATCCTTCGGCCAGCATGTGCTGTGGATGGCGTTGCTGCGGTCCGACGGGACCATGGCTCAGCTGTCACCGAGTCAGGATCCGGACGCGTTCTGGGCGACGATCGGCGGCATGGGGCTGACCGGCGTCATTCTCCGGGCGGCGATCCAGCTCCAGCGTGTGGACACCGGGTGGATGATCAGGAACCGCTGCCGGACGTACTCGCTGGATCAGACCGTCGAGGCGATGCGGGCGGCGGCCGAGCGACAGGAGCTCGAACCAGGGCGGCATGCGATCGCCTGGCTGGACGCACACGTGCGCGGCGCGCGTCTGGGACGCGGGATCGTGGACGAGTACTACAGTGCGTCGACACTCGACCTGCCTGGTGTGGTCGCGCCGTTTCCAGAGCCCCGGGTGGCGGGCACTGGCCACCGAAGGTCGTTGCCCGGAACCGGTGTGGTCTCGAACGCGACCATCGCGGCAGCCTCGGCGGCACGGTGGCATCTCAGCCGGTCAGGCAACTCGCAACTCGTCGCGCTGCGCGCTGCGTTGTGTCCGCTCGATCGCGCGAACGGGTGGCCGGCGGCGTTCGGACGCCGGGGGATGGTCCAGTACCAGTTCGCCGTTCCGCCGGACCAGGCCGGGACGCTGCACGACGTGCTCGCGTTCTTCAGTGCCCGGGGTATGACGCCCGCGCTGGTGACGCTGAAGAATCTCGGGTTCGGCGACGCGGGCCCGCTGTCGTTCCCGATCCCGGGCTGGACGCTCGCTCTGGACCTTCCCGCGCGTTGGCTGACTGACCACGACACGCTGCGGCCGGTCGACAAACTCGTTGCCGGCGCCGGAGGGCGTATCTACCTGTCGAAGGACGCGATCGGGACTCCGGAGCTGATACCCATGATGTATCCCCGGCTGACGGACTGGCGCCGCACCCGGCAGCGACTGGATCCGGCAGGACGATGGACGTCCGGACTCGCCGAGCGGCTCGGCCTGCTGACATGACCGGATCGGTCCTCCTGGTCGGCGGATCGTCCGAGATCGGGATGGCTGTGCTCCTCCGGCTACTCGGACCGGCACCGCGTCGCGTCATCCTTGCCGGCCGTCCGAGCGCGGAACTCAAGTGCAATGCCGAGAAGCTCCGCGATGCCGGGTACACCGTGTCGACAACGGAGTACGACGCGGCTCTCGATGTCGCCGAACTCGACGGGATGCTCGACCATGCCTGCGCAGGCCATCCACTCGAGCTCGCAATCGTCGCGGTGGGGTCGATGTCGGCGAAGTCGTTCGCACAAGGCGTGGTTGTCAACGGCCTGGCCGTCGCGCTTCTCCTGCGTGCGTTGACGCAGCGGAGACCAGAGCAGATCGTGCTCTTGTCCTCAGCTGCTGCGGTTCGGCCGCGGCAATCGATCGCCGAGTACTCGCTGGGTAAACAGTTGGCGGACTCGACGGCGCTTCTGCTCGCGCGCCGGACGGCGGACACCGGCGTACGGATCCTGGTGGTTCGCCCGGGATTCGTCCGGACGCGGATGACGGCCGACCTTGCCGTGCCGCCCCTCGCTACTGATCCCGATCGTGTGGCCAGGCGGGTCGCGGCTGCCGTCGACAGCCGCAAGACAGTGATCTGGGTGCCGCGAGTCATGGGCCTCGTCGTACGTGGCCTCGGCATCCTTCCGCGCCGGGTGCTCCCGCCTTCCTGGCGATGAGGCTTCTCCGCGTCCTCTCAGGTCGATCTCGATCTACTGGTGTGATGAAGCAGAACGCCCACGAACGCAAGCGGCGTCGGGTGCGGAAGCGGTGGATCGCCCTCGCCCTCTGCCTGCTCCTGGTTGTTCCCGCCGTGTCCTACGTGCGGGCGCTGCTGTATCCCGGGAACGCGAGTTTCACGGTCCGGACCGTGGAGTGGTTTCGCGATCACGGCGGCGGATTCGTGATCGACACGGTCGAGACCTGGAAGTACTCCCACCAGCAACCGCCTGCGACCGGCGCGCCGGCTGACACGACAGCCCCCGAGCCGGGCGGTGCGCCGAGAGCGGGTCAGGCCAGGGTTCGTCCAACTGCAACTGAACTGCCGACTGTTCAACTGCTGCCTGGCATGACTGTGCTGGACCACGAGGGCAAGTGGTCGGTCGCACGGCAGTCCAGGTCAGGCCTACCGCTGGTCTGGACGACCTGGTTCCGGCCTGACCCGGTCCACCTGCCCGTGTCTGTCGCCGCGGCGTTGCTGCCGCGCGGCAGTTACCGGCTGCACTTGATGCCGGGGACCCGGGAGCCGATCGTCGGGATGGCGTCCAAGGCCGGGTACTCGGTACCAGCCGCAGACCTCCCGGCCCTCGTGGCGACGTTCAACGCCGGCTTCAAGATGAAGGATTCGCACGGTGGGTGGTGGACGAACCAGTCTCCGGCCGTCCCGCTGGTCGACGGACGGGCGTCCGCGGTGATCCTCCGCGACGGCTCGGCCCGCATCGGTGTGTGGAACCGAACGGTCACGATGACCAAAGATGTCGTTGCGGTTCGCCAGAACCTCGATCCGGTGATCGTCGACGGCAAGGTTGTCGACGGGCTGACCGCGAACGCCAACGGGCGTTGGGGCACCGTCCGCAGTCAGTTCCAGTACACCTGGCGGTCCGGCCTCGGAACAGATGCTCATGGCAACTTGATCTACGTCGCGGGCAACAAGCTGACGCTCGCGACGCTGGCCTCGGCAATGCACCAGGCGGGCATCGTCCAGGGCATGGAGCTCGACATCCATGCGGCGATGGTGAGCTTCGACATCGAGCAGCCCGGCCCGGCCGGAACGGTCACCGGACAACGCCTGCTGAACTCGATGAACTCCCCGGCCGATCGCTACCTGGTCGACGACCAGCGCGACTTCTTCTATGTGACCGCGAAATGACCAGCGTCCGGACACGTCTTCGGCCTGCAGCGCAGGGTGAAAGTACGGTGCGGGCGCTGTTGCGGCTGAGCCGGCCGCAGCAGTGGCACAAGGCGGTCATGCTGTTTGCTGCACCGGCCGCTGCCGGGGCCTTGGAGTCCCCGGCCATCGTGGTGCGGGCTGCGATCGCCGCCGCCGGGTTCGTGCTGCTCGCGGTCGCCATTTACGCGTTCAACGACATCCGGGACGCGTCCGACGACCGTCGGCATCCCCGCAAGCGGCTGCGGCCAGTCGCCTCCGGTGCGCTCAGCCCGGCGACGGCCGCAGTATTCGGTGTCAGCACCGCATTGCTGGGCCTCGCGGTCATGAGCGGCCTCGGCTGGCAGACATTCAGCATCGCCGGTGTGTATCTCGCCACCCAAGTGCTGTACGTCGCCGGACTGAAACACATCGCAGTCGTCGACCTGATCATCGTCGCGCTGGGTTTCGTACTGAGAGCGGCCGCGGGCGGCACGGCAACCGGACTGCCGGTGTCGAACTGGTTCCTTCTCGTCTCGTTGTTCGGGGCGATCTTCCTCGTCACCGGCAAGCGCAAGGCGGAGCACAGTACGTCCGGTAACGCGGTCAGCCGTCCGGTGCTGGCGGCGTACCCGAGTTCCTGGCTCGACCAGGTCATGGCAGTCGCGTTGCTCGGAACCGCGCTGTCGTACGGCATGTGGGCCTTTCAGAACCTCGGTCATGACGTCTACCGCGAGCTCTTGGCCATCTCGTTCGTGCCCTTCCTCACCGGCCTTCTCCGTTATGCTCTTCTGGTCTCCACCGGCCGTGGAGAGCAGCCGGAGCACGAGATCTTCCGCGATCGTGTCCTGCTCGTCGCCGGGCTGATCTGGGCGGCACTTCTCGGTGTCGGCCTGTACGCGGCGTAACTCGCGGACCAGCGCCGCGAGGACGCAGCCATCGCGCTCGCCGCGTCGTGTGAGTGTGTCAGCCGACCTAATCTGATCCTGACAGTGGTGCAGTGGCATCGTGAAGGGACTGAGTGGCCATGTCTGAACCTCGGCTCACGAAGGCCGACGTCCGTCGTTACCGTGCAATGCTTGCGGCCGAGCGGGACGCGGCTGCGCTCTACCAGGCGTTGGCGGCGGTCGAGAGTGGGACGCGGCGGGACGCGTTCACCGAGTTGGCCGCCATCGAGGAGCGGCATGCGTCGCATTGGGAGGCGAAGCTTCGCGAGGCGGGTGCCGAGGTGCCGGTGGCCGGCCGGCCCGGGCTGCGCACCCGCCTGCTGGGCTGGCTGTCGCGCCGGGTCGGTGCCGGGCCGCTGTTGCCGTACGTCGAGCGGATGGAGCGTGCCGATGCGAACAAGTACGACGCCGACCCGCAGGCCGCTGAGGGGATGGCCGCTGAGGAACGCCGCCATGGGCGACGCATCGCGCGGATGCGCTCCGGGGGCGCGGGCACGCCGACAGAGCAGATCGCGCAGCGTGAGCGATGGCACCGTGGCGATCGGTCCGGCGGTCTGCGTGCTGCCGTGTTCGGCGTCAGCGACGGGTTGGTGTCCAACGCCGCGTTGGTGATGGGTTTCGCCGGCTCAGGGGCAGGGCGATCGACGGTGCTGCTGGCCGGCGTCGCCGGTCTGCTCGCCGGGGCGTTCTCGATGGCCGCGGGAGAGTACGTCTCGATGTCCAGCCAGCGGGAGATGTTCGAGCGTGAGATCAGCCTGGAGGCGGCCGAGCTCGACGAGAATCCTGAGGAGGAGCGGCTCGAGTTGGCGCTGCTGTACGAGGCGAAGGGCATTCCGAAGGACGAGGCCGCCCGCTTGGCCGACCAACTGATGGCCGACCCGCCTGCGGCCCTGGACTCGCTGGTCCGTGAAGAGCTCGGTCTGGATCCCGACGCGCTCGGTAGCCCCTGGACGGCCGCGGCATCGAGCATGATCGCGTTCGCGGCCGGTGCGTTCGTCGTGGTTCTGCCGTACCTGATCGGCGGCGGAACAGCGGCGTTCGTCGCGGCGCTGGTCGCCGCCCTCGTCGCCATGTTCGCCGTCGGCGCCGGCATCGGCGTGCTCAACGGCCGCGCAGCCCTCCGTTCAGGCCTCCGCCAGGTCGTCGTCGGTGCACTGGCCGTCGCGGTGACGTACGGCGTCGGCAGCCTGATCGGTACGACGGTCTCGTAACGCGCCGGCTTCACCAGGAATCCTCGCGGCGAGCGATGTCTGGAGCCGACGCGGGGAGGTGTCATTCGACGACGCGGAGCGCTGCGGGGATGTCCATCCGGCGCTGGCGTCGGAGGCCGAGCAGGGGCGCGAGTGCGACGATCGAGGTGCCGAGGAGCAGGACCGCGACGATCGTCGTGGTCGAGAGAGTGGGTCGTACCAGCAGGTCCGGGGTGACCTCGCCGAAGCCGGACACGATGTACCTGAGTCCCACGTACCCGCCCGCGATCCCGGCGAGTGTGCCGAGCAGGCCGATGACCGCGTTCTCGGCGACCGCGATGCCCAGCACGACCCGTGGCGTCAGGCCGAAGGCGAACATCGTGGCATGCTCGCGGGTGCGTTCGTCCGCGGTGATGCCGGCGGTGTTGAACGCGATCAGCAGGGCGAGCAGCAGGGTGGCGACCTCGATCACGCGAAGGATGCCGGTGAACTGGGCAAGGGCGTTGTCGAGGACGTCGGCGAAGGCGGCGGCCGCATCGACGGAGGAGACCCCCGGCTGCCCGAACACCGCGCGTTCGAGGTCGGCGGCGGTCCCCGACGGCAGCACGACGACCTGGTTGGCGGTGCCGGTCAACCCGAATCGTGCGGCACCGTCGGCGTCGAGGTAGGCGAACGTCCGCCAGGGGTCGGGGTGGAGTGCGCGGACCGGAACCCGGCTGGTGACGAGGCGGAGGCCGTCGGGGGATCGGACCGGGTGCCGGAGCTCGACGATGTCGCCAGGGGCCACGCCGAGGTCTTCTGCTGCCTTCTCCGACACCACGATCCCGTTCTTCGGGCCGCGGTCGCCGAGCAGCGTCGGAGTCCAGATTCTGTTGGTGAAGTCAACGACTTGGACGATCGAATCGATGGCGGCGCCGTGGCCGAGGAGCGTGGCCGGCACCGCCAACTGCGGCTGTGACGCCGCGACGGCGGGAGTGTCGCGGATCGCTCGCAGCGGCGCGGAGTCCAGCGCGTAGTACGTGTCGAAGGTGACGACCAGCCGGCCCGGGCTGCTGTGCCCGACCTCTTCGGCGTGCGCGTCCCCGGCAGCGCTGAACGTGTCCAGTAGACCGAGGACCGCGACCAGCGATGTCATCGCGGCGGCGACACCGAGCGCGGTGAACGCGGTACGGCGGGGTGTGCGGAGGACGTTGCGCAACGACATCGACAGGTAGGTGCGACCGGGAAGCTCTGCCCTGGAAAGCAGGGTCAGGAGGCGTCCTGCGGGCCGCGCCGACGTGTACGCACCGGTGCGAATCGCCTCGACGGGACGCATCCGAACCGCTCGCACGGTAGGCACGACCGAAGCGATCACGGGGAGGACAAAACCGAGCACGGCGGCCTGGGCGAAGCGGCCGGCCTGGAACGGGGTGACCCAGATCGGCAGCGGAAGCAGATCGGCCATGACGTTGCCCATGGCCGTGCCGATGAGCCAGCCGACGCCGATCCCGGCCACCACCCCCACGGTCGCGATCTGGACGCCGACGAGCATCGGCCGGACGGCGAGCATCCGCGGTGGCACTCCGAGCGCCATCCCGACGCCGATCTCCCGGCGCTGCGACTCGATCATCCGGCTGACCAGGTTGAAGGTGGCGAACGCCGCACCGAACAGGATCAGGAACGCGAAGACGTTCCAGGTGGTCTGGTCGTTCCTGGCGTCCTCGTACAGTGCGCGATGGACGGGATCCTCGGCACGGGTGGTGACCGTTCCGCCGAAGGGTGCGACGGCAGCGGTCAGTTGCCGGCGTACTGCCGCGTGATCCGCGCCGGGCCTCAGCCGGACGACGAGGTCGTTCACCTGACCGATGTGACCGGTCGCTCGCTGTGCGACCGCGAGCGGCGTGAACACGACCGCGAAGCTGGTCTCGCCGAGCACCATCCCGCTGCGGCCGGTCACCTGGAAGTACTCGGGCGTGTAACCGGTCCCGACGTACTCGAGGGTCGTGCCGGTGCCGAGCAGGAGCCTGCCGGTCGGGGGCAATCCGTGGCCGGAGGCGAACTTGGACTCGAGTACGGCGACCGCCGAGGCGGGACCGCGCGTACCGAGACCTTGGCCGCGGTCGACGTACAAGGCGTTCACCGGCGAAGAACCCGACGGCATACCGACGACCTCACCGGGGACGAGCAGTTGGTTCGCGCCGGTCGACGCGTCCACCAGGGTCGGCGCGATCAGGCGCTCGACCGACGCGTCGACGGCGGACGCGTCCGGCATGCCTCCGATCGCTCGGAGCAGCGATCCCTGCGGGGCGAACGCGCCTTCGGGCAGGTGCACCCGCAGATCGTGCATCCGAAGACTCGCGTAGCTGCGGTCGTTCGATTCGAGCCGCCAGGCGGTCGTACCGCCGAGGCCGGCGTAGGCGCCGGTGCCGAGGGCGATGACCAGGGCCAGCGCCGTCACCAGAAGCCATCGTCGACGCAGGTCGCGCCACGACCAGATGACCCACAGACGAAGCGACCCGGTTCGCATGACGCCTACCAGTGCAGGTCGGCGGTGCGGCTCTTGCCGCCGGCGGGTGGACCGTCGCTGACGATGCGGCCGCTCGACAATTCGATCACCCGGTCGGCGACCCGGGACAGCTCACGGTTGTGTGTGACCACGAGCACCGTCTTGCCTGCTTCGGCTTGCTGCTGCAGCAGTTCCAGGATCTGTACGCCGGTGCGGAAGTCGAGCTCGCCCGTCGGCTCGTCGGCCAGCAGGATCGGGTTGTCGGTGGCCAATGCGCGGGCAATCGCGACCCGTTGCTGCTCACCACCGGAGAGTTGGTGAGGAAAGTGATGCAGGCGATCGGCCAGACCGACCCGCGACAGCTCGTCCCGGGCGACGTCCGCCGCTGCCGGACGGGCCGCGACATCGGCGCCGAACTGTACGTTCTCGAGGGCGGTCAGCCCCGGGAACAGGTTGAACGTCTGGAAGACGAAGCTCACCGTGTGGCGCCTCAGCTCGAACTGCTCACGCCGTGACGACCTGGTCGTGTCACGTCCGTTGAGGGCGACTCTGCCGCCGGTCGGTGTGTCGAGCAGACCGATCATGTTGAGCAACGTGGTCTTGCCGCTCCCCGAAGGACCGAGCACGACCACGAAGGCGGCCTCGTCGATGTGCAGGTTGACCTCGGCCAACGCGGTCACCGTGCTGTCGCCGACGACGTACCGCTTGACCACGTCGTCCAGGTCGACCCGCGTGCCGACGGACAGGTCGGGCGACGACGTCCGGAGGTGCGTACCGATGTCCTGCCCCATGCGTTCACCGTCGCAGTCCGATCGCGCGGACGGCAGTGACCAAGGTCCTCTCGACCGCGGGCCATGCTGCCTCGGGCCGGCCCTTTGGAATACCTCCCGGGGTATATAGAATGGATCCTGAGAACACCCCCGGGGGTATCGCGACGAGCGCGTTCACCCGGGTTCGGGAGGAGAAATCATGAGCACGATCGACCTGACAGCTGCCGGCTTCGAAACGACGATCACCGAGAACGAGATCGTCCTCGTCGACTTCTGGGCGTCGTGGTGCGGGCCGTGCCGGATGTTCGCGCCGATCTTCGCGGCGGCCTCGGACCGGCACACCGATATCGTCTTCGCCAAGGTCGACACCGAGGCCGAGCAGGGATTGGCCGCGGCCGCGGGGATCACGTCGATCCCGACCCTGATGGCCTTCAAGGACGGATCGCTGGTCTTCTCGCGGCCGGGCGCGCTGCCGGCGCAGGCACTGGAGCAGGTCGTCGCAGCGGTGCGTGAGCTGGACATGGCGAAGGCCCGCCGAGAGGCGAGGAGCGCCTGATGGTCGACTACAGTCTTGCCGCGGAGGTGGCCAGGCCGTACGGCGAGACCGTCGAAGCGGTCCGCTCCGCGCTTGCTGAGCAGGGATTCGGCATCCTGACCGAGATCGACCTGCGGGCGACGCTGGCAGCGAAGCTCGGGGTCGACGTGCCTGCACAGGTCATCCTCGGAGCATGCCGGCCGCCGCTGGCGTACCAGGCGCTGCAGGTGGATCCGTCGATTGCCGTGATGCTGCCGTGCAACGTGGTCGTCCGGGCGGTCGACGAGACGACCTCGATGGTGGAGGCCTTCAACCCTGACGTGATGCTGGAACTCGGCGATACCTCCGCGTTGCAGCCCGTCGCGCAGGATGCCAAGGACAGGCTCGCCGCCGTCCTCGCCGCTGTGACCGAGGAGACGAGATGACAGCGCTCGACCCGACCGAGCTGGGTCCGGTGGTCAACCGGATCAAGCGAGCCCAGGGCCAGTTGGCCGGAGTGCTGCGGATGCTGGAGGAAGGACGCGACTGCGAGGATGTCGTCACCCAGTTGGCGGCCGTGTCCAAGGCGCTCGATCGCGCGGGTTTCGCCGTCGTGGCCACCGGGCTCCGTCAGTGCATCGTGAACGGTGACGGCCCCGACAGCCTCGACACCAAGAAGATGGAGAAGCTCTTCCTGTCCCTGGCCTGACACCTCGAAGGACCTGCGGCCCACGGGTTGCGGGCCGATCGCCTCTCCCTCGGCTTGGCCTGCCGCGGCTCAATGACCGTGACGGTTGGTTGATCGAGGAGGCTGGAGATGCGTCGGAAGGTTCTGGTGCTGGGCGCCAATTTCGGTGGGATGACCGCGGCGCTGGCGGTCAAGCATGAGCTCGAGGGTGACGTGGACGTGACGGTCGTGTCCGCGAGTGACCACTTCCTCTTCAATCCCAGCCTGATCTGGCTTCCGTTCGGCAAACGGGACGAGGCGGACATCACGTTCCCGGTGGCGCCGACGCTGGATGCGCACGGCATCGAGTTCGTCCACGCGGCCGCAACCGCGGTCGACCCGGTGGCCAAGCAGGTCACGATCGACGACGGCCGGCAGTTCGGCTACGACTATCTGGTCATCGCGACCGGTTACCGCAACAAGGACGACGTCGTTCCCGGGTTCAAGGAGAACGCGAACACGATCACCACGCTCCGGGAGGCCGAACGGACCGCTGTCGCCTGGCGCCGGTTCCTCGATGACCCCGGCGATGTGGTCGTCGCGGCCACGCAGGGTGCGGGCTGCTTCGGGGCGGCGTACGAGTTCCTGTTCAACACTGCGTACCAGTTGCGGAAGGCCGGTCTGCAGAAGAAGGTGAAGCTCACCTACGTCACTGCGGAGCCGTTCCTCGGGCACTTCGGGATCGGCGGGCTGCCGCACGGCGAGCAGCTGCTGGGGATGTTCCTGAAGAAGGAAGGGATCGAGGCACGCATCTCGGTCGGTATCGACCACATCGACGACGGCGCGCTCGTGCTGGCGGACGGCGAGACGGTGCCGTTCTCGTTCGGCATGGTGATCCCGCCGTTCCTCGGGCAGCGCTTCCTGGAGGACTCGAACGGGCTGGCCGACGAGAAGGGGTACGTCGTGGTGCGGGACACGTACCAGAGCGAGAAGCACGACGACGTGTACGCGGTCGGTGTGGCGGCCGCGGTCGACGTACCGTGGCAGACGCCGACGCCGGTCGGGATCCCGAAGACGGGCTTCCCGACCGAGGTGATGGCGCACACCGCGGCTGCGAACATCGCCGCGCAGATCCGCGGCGAGGAGCCGGTGAACACGAAGTCGTTCGGCGACATCAAGGCGGTCTGCGTGATGGATGCCGGGAACAACGGTGTCATCATCCTGGCCGACAAGATGCTGCCGCCGCGCAAGCACGGCGTACTCATCCCCGGTCCGCAGGCCCATCTGATGAAGCTGGGCTTCGAGAAGTACTTCCTGTGGAAGATGCGCCACGGGTACGTGCAACTGCCGTGAACCTCACCCTGTCAGCGTGATCGAGATCTCCGGCGGGGTGGTGATCGAGTTGTGGACGGTGCAGTGGTTGACGACGGCCAGCAGGGCGTCGCGCCGCGCGGGCGGGAGGTCGGCCGCGAGCTTGACGGTGACGTCGATCCGGTCGACCCGCGCCGGCTTCTGCGCCAGTGCGAAGCTGGTCTCGACGCTGAGGCCGGTGGTGTCGAGGTTGTGCCGGTGCAGGTAGCGTCGGGCGTAGAACGCGACGCATGCGGCGAGGGACGCGACGAAGAGTTCCGTCGGCGTGGGGGCGGTGTCTTCGCCGCCGGCGTCCTTCGGCTGATCGACGGCGAGCGTGTGCTCCCGGATCTGGATGCCGAAACGGTCGCCGTCCAGATGGCCGACCCGGATCGTCGTGGTGCCGTTTGGCTCGCTGGCCGGCGGCGTGGCTTGGCGCAGCCAACGGAAGTGCTCCTGGTTTCCCAGCAGGTCGAGGCGGTGCCAGAGCACACTCGTGGGGACGGCCTGCGAGGCGTGCGCGAGGCTTGCGATGCGCTGGTTCTCCCGGTCGACCGGAACCACCAGGTCGATGTCTCGCGAGTCGTGCCCGGCGAAGGCCGTCCAGAACTTCCGGTTCAGCCGGTCGGCGACCAGGCGCGGGATCGTCCAGCCGAGTACGGGCAGGTCCACGCAGCGAGCAGCTGCCAGCGCGGCGGCGGTGGCGGCTGAGTGGTCGGCGTGCCCGCTGACCCCGGACGGGTCGAAGACGAGCAGGCCGTCTGCTCCCGACGCTCTGATCCGGGCGAGTATGTCGCTCTTCAGCGTGTTCAGGTCGACGGTGGCCAAGGCGCCGTCGGGATGATCGAGCAGGACGGCCGAGTCGACGCCCAGTGCGCCGGCCGCGATCTGCAGCTCCTTGGCACGAAGTACGCCGAGGTCGCCGGCAGGTCCGAGCGTCGAGGCCTCCCCGTGCGTCAGGCACAGCACCGAGACGTCGCTGCCGGCCCGTGCGAAGGCGTCCAGTGCCGCGCCGAGCCCGAACGATTCGTCGTCCGGATGCGCGACAACCGCCAGCACGGACGACCACCGAGGCAAGGTGCTCGTCACGTCAATGGTTGATCGGACTCGAGTCATCGTGCACCTCCGCGCCGTCGGCGGGCTCGCCACGAACGCCGCACCGTACGTCGATCGTCCGTCCGGCGCACCGCCGGCCGAACGGACGAAGGTCCCGACCTCCGTCCGCAGACGTCCCTCTGCTCCCGACCGACGTCGGCCAAGGTCTCAGACGCGGACGCGTTCAAGGTGCCTGGGTGTCACTGCGGTCCAATCGAGTTCGTCGTGGATCCGCCCGGCCAGTACGGCGCGGGCATGGTCCTCGCCGTGGACGACGTACACGGTCTCGGGAGCGCTCGGCGCCGCCGACAGCCAGCCGATCAGTTCGTCGGAATCGGCGTGGGCGGAGAACTCGGAGAGCCCGACAACCTGAGCGCGGACCGGTACGTAGCGGCCGTGGATCTTGAGCGCGCGGGCGCCGTCCAGCAGCGCGCGGCCGCGGGTGCCGGGAACCTGGAAGCCCGCGAGTACGACGGTGTTGCGCTTCCCAGGGAGCAGACGCGCCAGGTGGTACAGGACCCGTCCTCCGGTCGCCATGCCGGACGCCGAGATCACGACGGACGGGCGGCCGGGGTCGCTGATCCGCATGGACTCCTCGACGGAGTGGACCAGGCGCAGCGTCCCGGGGTCGAACGGGTCCGGCCCGCCGAGAATCTCGGGGCGGAGCTCGGATGACTTGTTCGCGACCGCTGCGCGGTAGACGTCGAGGGCGGCCAATGCCATCGGGCTGTTGACGTACACCGGCAGGTGGGGGATGAGACCGTCGCGCATCAGGCCGGCGAGTTCGTGCAGCAGGATTGCGGTGCGGTCGATCGCGAAGGCCGGCATCAGGACGACACCCCCGCGTGCGGCGGTGGTGGAGATCAGGTGGGCGAGCTGGGCGTGGTCGAGCGCGTCGTGGTGGCGGTCGCCGTACGTCGCCTCGATCAGGACCGTGTCGACGGCCGGCGGCGGCTCGGGCGGGCGGAGCAGCGGATGCTGTTGCCGGCCGAGATCCCCGCTCACCAGCAGTCTTCGCCCGTCGAACTCGAGCTCCGCGAAAGCCGAGCCGAGGATGTGGCCGGCCCGGTGCAGTCGTACGGAGGTGCCGGCCAGGTGGACGCCGTCGGTCATGGGGCGGAAGAGCCGGATCGCCCGTTCGGCGTCCTCGGAGTCGAAGAGCGGTTGCGGTGGATCGTGCTTGGAGTAGCCGCCGGCGCGGGCGTGCTGAGCGTCCTCCATCTGGAGCCGGGCGGCGTCGCGGAGCACGATCGCGGCGACGTCGGCTGTACCGGGCGTGCAGATCACCGGTCCGTGGAAGCCTTGCCGGACGAGGCCGGGCAGATAGCCGCAGTGGTCGAGGTGCGCGTGGGTGAGTACGACGGCGTCCAGCGACGCCGGGTCGATCGGGAACGGGTCCCAGTTGCGGCGTCGCCATCGCGCCTCCCCCTGGAACAGGCCGCAGTCGATCAGGATCCGCTCGTCGCCGTGTTCCAGCAGGAACTTGCTGCCGGTCACCGTTCCGGCCGCGCCGAGGAAGGTGAGCGCGGTCATGTCCACTCCTCTCATGCCGGTGTCGTCAGGTTCGCCGCTGGGAGGACGGTGCGGCAGCGGGCAACAGTCCCGAGCTTCGGGGCCGTTCGGCCCTCAGCCCGATGCCGGGACTTTGGTCCCTGTCGCAGTGGCGCCGGGCAGGGTGTGCTGGACGTGGAGACAGGCGGGAGTTGATCGTCATGGACAAGATCGTCGTCGGTGTGGACGGCGCCTGGCGCCGGTCCGGGGCAGTGGACTGGGCGGTGCAGGAGGCCGTCCGGCGCCGAATGCCGTTGCGGGCGGTGCATGTGGTCGACGACCGGCACGCGCAGACGCCGGTGCGCGTCGAGGGGCAGGTCATCATGGCGGCGCCGATCCCGGAGATCGATCGGCGGCTGCTTGACGACGTCGAGAAGTATCTCGCTGCGGCGGCCCCGGAGCAGGACCTCGACGCCGATGTCGTGATCGGTGCGCCGGACCGGCGGCTGGCCGAGTTGAGCGCGGACGCCGAGCTGACCGTGGTCGGCAGGCGGGGGATCGGCGGATTCGCCCGGTTGCTGATCGGATCGACCTCGGAGTACGTCGCCAACCACGGCGACGGCCCCATCGTCGTCGTACCGGACGGATGGCGGCCGGAGCGGCACGCGAACGCCCCGGTCGTCGTGGGCGTGGATCGCTACGACGGCAACGACGCCGCGATGGAGTTCGCCTGCGAGACGGCGGCTCTGCACGACGCGCCGCTGTGGATGGTGCTGGCCTGGGACGTTCCCGCGGCGTACACCTGGGACGTCGCCGCGGCCGGCGAGTTGACCGAGGACTGGGAGCATCTGGCCCAGGACCGGCTCGACAGCATCGCGGCGCAGTGGCGGCACAAGTATCCCGACATCGAGGTGGAGCGGAAGCTGCTGCGGTCGCACCCCGTGGCCGCGCTGCTGGAGACTGCCGAGTCGGCGGGAGCCCAGCTGGTGGTGACCGGCGGCCGTCGGCACCGGCTGCCCGGCGTAGTCGTCGGGTCGGTGGCTCGCGGCGTCCTGCACCACGCGACGATTCCGGTCGCGGTCGTCCACGATCACTAGCGCGGCGCGCTCGCGGGGGCCGGTCGGCACCCGCTACGGCTTGAGGCGCTGCTCGAAGAACGTCAGTACGCGATCCACGGCTTCCTGCTGGCGGTGCTCGGTCAGTGTGGCGTGTCTGCGGCCGGGGAACTCGACGGCGATGAACTTGTCGCCGAGCTCACGGCGAAGGGTGTCGAAGCGTGTCCCGACCGCAGGATCACCCGCATAGCGCAGGCCGAGCACCGGACAGCCGGCGGCGACCTTGGCCTTGACGGCGCCGAGGTCGCCCGGGCTCAGTCCGAGGTCGGCCTTCCGCGCTCGTCCCACCGGGGCCGGTGAGGCCGGCTGAGCGAGCACAGGCGCGACGACGGGTGCGTCGGCGAGCATCGCGAGCGCGAAGCCTCCGGTCAGGCACATGCCCACGGCCCCCACGCCGGATCCGCCCAGCTCACTGTGGAGATCGCGCGCCAGGGACCGCAACCACGTCGCCACCGGGCTGGTACGACCGAGCGCGAACAGGCTGAACTCCCGACTGACGCACACCTGAGCGATGCTCCGCACGGACTCCCGGACGGTCGCCCCCGCCCCCGGGTGCCCGAACAACGAAGGCATCACCACCGTGAAGCCGCGCCCGACCACCTCCTCGGCGAACGCGATGACCGCTGGTGTGATCCCCGGGATCTCGTGGATCACGATCACCCCCGGACCGGCGCCCTTGCGAAAGGTCGGATACGTCGTCCCGCCGGCGGTGTAGGTCCCCGGCGTCCAGGAGTCGAGTCGTCCCATACCTGGTTGCGTCCCTTCGGTTTCATGATGTTCCACCCCGTGCACTGCGGTCATCCGCGGTAGGCGGATCCGCAGGCCGAGCCGGCCAGCAGGTCGGCGCGGACATCGCGGTCGGCGAGAAGATCGAGCAGATCGTCGCGGCTGAGCGTTCCGACCACTCGATCGTTGTCGACGACCGGCAGCAATGCCGCCGTGGTCGACCGGATCAGGTCGATGGGCACCGTGATCTCGTCGTCGCACCGTACGTAGGCGGTACGGCGTACCTGGACCTCACCGACGCGGTGGGCCGGCGCCGCGCCGTGGTCGGCGCCCTCCTCGGCTTCGTGTGTGAGCAAGTCGCTCAGTTCGACGGTACCCACGAGTGCCCGGGAGTCGTCGTCGACGACGACGATCGACGTGAGCTGTTCATCGCCCATCAACCGCGATGCCGCGCCGATCGAGGTCTGCGCGGTCACGGTCGTCGCCGGTGTGGTCATCACGTCCCGGACCCGCATCGTCCGCACCTCGCTTCGTCGCTCGAGCTGCTTCGCGTTCCTTTCTGGCACTTGCACGCTGACGCTTCCGCTCGCCACGGGCCAGGACCGTTTGTCACCGAAGTCGGGCCATTGGGCCCTGCTCGGGCGGTCGTTCGGGCCGGGACGCTCGGAGGGTGAGCACGATGCTGGATCGGCTGCGGCGCTTCCGTCCGGTCGGTACGCCGGGCGGCGCCGGGCCTGTCGGCGTGCCGATGGACAGCCGCACCGGCGTACCGGCCGAGCTCGTCCCCGTCTTCAGGGCACTCGATGCCGCGATCGCCGACAGCGAGGAGATCCGGGCACGGGCGAGCGAACAGGCTGCCCGCCTCATCGCGACCGCCCGGACCGACGCCGCAGGGATGGTCATGGACGCTCGAGCGCGCGCGACCGGCGAGCAGGCGGAGGTGACCGCGGCGATCCAGGCCCGGGCCGACTCGGCGGTCGAGCAGCTGCTGGCGACCGCGGCAGCCGCCGCGGTCCAGCTGCAGGAGGCCGGATCGCAGCGGATGGACAGCCTGGTCGCGGCGGTCCTGGACCGGCTCCGCGCGGATGTGCGGAGGACGACCTGATGGGCGCGGGCTGGGTGGCGGCGACCGTCCGGGCGAAGGCGATGGCCCGCCGCCGGATGGGGGCCGGAGCGGCACGGCGGCTCGCGTCGTCTGCAGGACTGCCCGACGCGCTCCGCCTGCTCGACGGTACGGCGTACGCGCGGGCCGCCGTACCAGGGACGACGCTGCCCGAGGCCGAACAACTGGTCGCAGCTGCCGAGCTGTGGCAGCTGCGGGTGTTGTCCGGCTGGATGCCTGGATCCGCTGGTGGCCTGGCTCGGGCGCTCGCCGGACGCTACGAACTCGCCAACATCGAGGCGCACGCCCGGGCGCTGGCGGATGGACGGCGGCGGACCTACTTCGAGCTGGGCAGTCTGGCGATGTCCTGGCCCAGGATCGCGGTGACCACCTCGGCGGACGGGTTGCGGCGTGCGCTCGCCGCGTCACCTTGGGGTGATCCCGGTGATTCCCTGGCCGAGAACCTGCACGACGTACTGGTGCTGCGCTGGCTGCGCATGGTCGTCGCCGAGGCGCCGCAGACGATCGGGTGGGCGTCCGGCGCCGCGGTCCTGCTGGCCGCCAAACAGTTGCTGTCGGCAACAGGAGGGCACGCCGTCGGCAGGGCCGCGACGCCACTGATCGGGGACGATTGGCTGCGAGCGCGGTCGGTGGCGGCCCTGAGACCGGCGGTACCGGTCGCCGGACGCTGGGTTCTGGAGGGAGTCGGCTCGCCGGCGGAGCTCTGGCGCGCTGAGGCGGGACTTGCCGGCCGGATCGAGGCAGACGGGTTCCGCCTGCTGCGACAGGGAACGCCCGGCATGGATCCGGTCCTGGGAGCAGTCGCTGTGCTGGCGGTCGACGGCTGGCGGGTGCGGGCCGCGCTCGGAGACGCGTCGTACGGCGCCGGTCCGGGGGAAGTGCTCGATGTCCTGGCGTGACGCCGTCCGACCCGTGCGCATGCAACGGATCGCGCTGGTCGCACCCGGTGCGCATGAGCGCGAGCTGCTCGCTCGGCTGAGCTCCGCGGGCGTCGTCGAGCTCGATCCGGTGCGGTCCGACATCGAACTGGCCGTCGCGGCCGACCGGCAGCCGGACTGGTCGGATCGCGAACTGGAGGTCCGCCGGCGGACGGCCCAGGCGACTCCGCACGGCCCCGTGGTGGCACTCCTCGGCTGGACGCCGGCGTCGGCGCTTCCCGAGCTGACGGAGGCCTTGACGCCCGTCGGCGGGACCGCCGTACCGCTGCCGCCGCCACCCGGCGTGCAACCACCGACCTTGTTGCGCCAGCACGGACGCGGCCGGTCGTTCGAACTGCTGGTGCAGACGTACACCACGGTTCCGTACGCCGATGTCGACCCCGCACTCGTCGCCGGACTCGCCTACGTGGCGATGTTCGGGATGATGTTCGGCGACGTCGGCCACGGGATCCTGCTCCTGCTCGGCGCCGTGATCGTTCGGAGCGGACGTCTCACCCGATTGGCGAAGCTCCGGCCGGCCTGGCCGTTCCTCGCCGGAGCAGGCGCCGCGAGCGTCGTGTTCGGCGTGCTGTACGGCGAGATGTTCGGGCCGACCGGTCTGGTCCCGGTGGTGTGGCTCTCGCCGGTGGACGACATCACCACTTTGCTGCTGACCGCGATCGGGGTGGGGGCAGTGCTGCTGGCCGGCGCCTATGCGCTGGGCATCGTCAACCGGTTCCGCGAAGGTGGCTGGGCGTTCGCGCTCTACGCCCGGACCGGGATCGCCGGTGCGCTGCTGTTCCTCGCGCTCGGTGCGGTGGCCGGGGGCGCCTACTTCGGCAGCGGCTGGTTGCTGATCGGTGCGGTCCTGCTCGGGATCGCGGGTCTCGTACTCACCTTCCTCGGTCTGCTGGCCGGCTCGGGCGGCGGCGGCGCCGGTGTGCTGCAGGCGAGCGTCGAGCTGTTCGACGTCGTCGTCCGGCTGGGATCGAACATCGTGTCGTTCGCGCGCTTGGCCGCCTTCGGCCTCACACACGCAGCGCTGGGAGCGATCGTCTGGGCAGGCACCGTCGCGCTGTGGAACAGCGGCTCGGTGCCGGGCCGCCTGGGCGCCGGGCTGGTGCTGATCGCCGGGACGGGCATCGCCTTCGCGCTCGAGGCTCTGGTGGCAGGTATCCAGGCGTTGCGGCTCGAGTACTACGAACTGTTCTCCCGGGTGTTCGCCACGGACGGACGCCCGTTCCGGCCCTGGCGACTGCCGGCGGACGACCTGGAGGTGACTTCATGAGGGAGTTCCTGCGGCGGCATCCCCGGGCGGCGGTGCTGCTGACCGTCGCGAACCTGCTGTTGCTGACCAGCGCGATCGCGCTGCTGATCGTCATCGTGACCGCCGACTGGGGGTTCGCGGCCGGCCGCCCGGATGCGGCCGCGAGCCAGACCGTGCAGGCCAACGGGTCCGCACTGCTCGGCGCGGCGATCGCGGTGGCCGGCTCGGCGATCGGGGCCGGGATCGCGGTCGCCTACACCGGTGCCGCGGCGCTGGCGGCGATGAGCGAGCGGCCGGAGTTGTTCGGGCGCGCGATGGTGGTGGTCGGACTCGCCGAGGGCATCGCGATCTACGGCCTGATCGTGGCGATCATCCTGGTCGGAGAAGCACGATGACTCGGGTGGCCGTCCTGGGCGAGCCGACCCGGACGGCGGGCTACGGGCTCGCGGGCGTCACGTTGCTTCCAGCAACTACAGAGACAGAGGTACGTCGGCAGTGGCGCGAGTTGCCGGCCGACGTCGGCGTGGTTCTCCTGACCGGCGCGGCGGCCGGGGTGCTCGGCGAGGAATGCCTGCGGACCGCTGCGGTGCTGACGGTGGTGCTGCCGCCGTGAGCCGGCCACTGTCCGCCGCCGCCGACGCGGCCCTCGAACCGGTCCGGGCGGCGTTGCCTCCTCGGCGAACCAGCGGAAGAACTCGGCCGCGTAGGCGATCTCGCCCTTGG